>CANQPV010000007.1 GCA_947625825.1 uncultured Clostridia bacterium
AAATAAAACTGAGGTCCTCTTAAGACCTCAGCTTTTGTTTAGATCTCCCTTTTTGAAATCTTCCTTATCAGCTTATTGTAGGTATGGTTGAATATCATTGCCAAACCGTATGCAATAAATGCAAATGTGGGAATCAATCCTAAGTAGGCCCAGACTCCGTTGACGCCGATGTTGGAAGTTTCAATTCCAAATGGAAGAACTTTGTTCATGTAGGCAACCATAAGGTGGATGCCAATTGCGAAGGATATCAATCCAATAGTCCTCCGGATAAAGAATTTTGCTGTTTTGCTCATTAGTGTCAATCCTTTCAATTCTTTTTCTAAAAATCAAGTAATTTTACTTGTACTTTTATTATACTACTTTTATATAAAAAAATCAAATTTTTGTTTTTATGACCTGTCCCTAGGTGCTTGAAAACAAGCAATTGGACCTGTCCCTAATAGCTTAAAAATGAGCAATGGGACCTGTCCCCAATACCACTTCGATGTTATAAATTCCACCATTTGGATTTAAAGTGATTTGTTTTTCTGGGATTTCCTGTTCATTTAATTTAAATGATACAACTTCGCTATATTTGCCATTTGGATTTGTAACATTAATATTGTAAATACTATTTCCATATTTATATTTTATTTTGTATTCTTTCCAATCGTTTGGTATGCAAGGTTTAAGGCTTAATTTTTGTTTTTCTATTCTTAAACCTAGCAAGTATTTTATTCCAGCTTCGTACATCCAGCTACTTGAACCTGTATACCATGTCCAACCACCGCGTCCTGCTAAATTTCTTTGTCCATAAATATCTGCTGCTACTACATAAGGTTCTACCTTATATTTATTTGCCGCTTCCTTTGTTCTACTATGCTCAATAGGGTTTATCATCCTATAATATTCCATTGCTTTATTTCCAAAGCCTAGAATTGCTTCAGCTATTATTGCCCAACAGCTAGCATGTGTGTATTGACCACCATTTTCTCTGGTTCCAGGAAGATATGCTTTTATATAACCAGGTTTTAAGCTTCCTTTTTCAAATGGTGGATCTAATAATTTTATAATTCCATTTTCTTTATCTATTAAATGATTTTCTAAGCTTTCCATTGAAATATATTTTTTATCATTATCTCCTGCATTTGATATAACAGACCAGCTTTGTGATATGCTATCTATCCTACATTCTTCATTTTGTATACTGCCTAGCACATTGCCATCATCCATAAATGCTCTTTTATACCATCTTCCATCCCATCCATTATTATTTAATGCTTTTTTTAGTTTTTCCATTATTGATTCATATTTTTTTATGTCTTGTTCATATTCATTTTCTGATTTTTCTCTGCAAATTGAAATCCATTTTTTTAAAACTGTATAGAGGAAAAAACCAAGCCATACGCTTTCTCCTTTTCCGCCTATTTCCTACTTCGCTAAAGCCATCATTCCAATCTCCAGAGCCTATTTTAGGAAGTCCGTTTTCCCCAAAATTTAAAGATGCTTCAATTGCTCTTTTGCAATGCTCAAAAATACTTTCTTTTACATTTGATTCAGGATAAAAATCATATTTTTCATCTGTACCTGGCTCTAATGGTTCACCTTCAAGATATGGTACATTTTCTTCTAATAAGCCATAATCTGATGTAAATTCAATATAATCTTCTACTAAATATACAAGCCATAATTTATCATCACTAAATCTTGTTCTAATTCCTTTTTTAGTTTCTTCATGCCACCAATGCTCTACATCTCCTTGTATAAATTGGTGCTTGCTATGCTCTATTATTTGCTTTTTTGTAAGTTCTGGATTAATATATTTTAAAGCTATACTATCTTGAAGCTGATCCCTAAAGCCAAATGCTCCGCCTGACTGGTAATAGCCTGTTTTTCCCCACATACGAGATGCTAATACTTGATAAATAAGCCATCCATTTAATAGTATATTAGTAGATTCAAGTGGCGTTGTAACTTGAAGTTTTTCTGTTTGTTCTTTCCAAAATCTTTTTGTTTTTTCATATTCTTCATAAACTTTTGAATAGCTTGTATATTGATAAGCTAAATCTTGACAATCTAATACAGTATTTCCTACACCAAATGCAAAAATAATTTTTTTACTTTCTAGTGCTTCTAGCTCTACTTCGCATTGAATTGCTATTATTCCATTTTGCCACAAAGAGTTTTGTTTGTTTAATTCTATTTGATAAATTCCCTCTGGATTATTTAAGTTTCCCTTTCCTATAAAAGCTTCTTTGCTTCCAGTATATGAAGTAATTTTTTCATTACTAGATACAAATAAATAGTTAGAAAATTCAGGTTCTTCAGCTAAGTTTTTCATGCATATTAAATTAGAATTTTCGTAAAATTCTAGATTTAAATATTCATTTGTTTTTAGTTCATCTTCTCCAAGCACAGGTTTTAAATAATATATTAGTTTTACTTTTTTCTTTTTTAATTCATTATTTTCTAGCTTAAGTGTTTGTATTTTTACTGAATCTTCCATTGGAACAAACATATCTAATTTCTGCGTTAAGCCATTACTTGTGTGCATATATTTGCTATAACCAAAGCCATAGGTTATATAATAATCATTTTCATCTGGACATGGGTTTAAGCCTAATGACCATACTTTTTTAGTTTCTTTATCTTGCAAATATATAATTTCTGAAGGCACATCTGTTACAGGTGAATTATTCCATGAGGTTAATCTATTTAATCTGCTATTTTTATACCATGTATAGCCTCCCATACTTTCTGTTACTAATGTACCAAATTCTTTATTTGCTAAAATATGGCTCCATACAGTTGGTAATTTTTCTTCTTTGTTTACACGAATGTAGTATTCTTTTCCATCTTCCGAAAAGCCACCATATTCATTAAAATATTTTAAATTTTCTGGCTTTTGTGTAATTTGTTTCGTTTCTTCTACATATGATATCTGCTCTTCTTGTGGCATTTCTGTTATTTGCTCTAAATATTCTTCTTCTAATTCTTTTAAATACCTAATGCTACTTCCATAGCTTGCATCTATGCTTAAATTTGCTCTACATTCTAAAAAATATATTTCTTCTTCTGATAAATTATCTAGTACAAAAATTCCGCCTTTAATGTTTTGCAAATATGATATATTTTCATTTAATATACTATTAAAAATACTATCTTTTAAACTATTTTGATAACTATAACTTTCAGTGTTTAATATAACTAAGTCCATTCTAATATTTTTTACATAGAAATAATAATATAGTTTTAGTATTTGCTCTAATACTTCTATTTCTTCTGGTTCTTTTATTTTTACTAATAGAATTGGTAAGTCGCCTGAAATTCCATATTGCCATAGCCTGCTTATAGTAAGGTTTGTAGGTTCTTGATATTTTAGTTTTTTAAGTGGATTAGTAAATAATAAATATCCTAGTATTTTTTGATAAAATTCTATTTGTCTTCCTGTTACGCCTAAATATTTATTTTCTGCCTCTGATTTTGCTTTGCTTAGTTCCAATGCATGTTTAATTTTTTCTTCATTGTTATAATTTTTTAAATATTCTATAACTTGCTCTTTACTATTTCCAACTGCAATTATAAAGTTTATAGTTACTTTTTCTTCTGGCTCAATTTTTATTATTCTTTTAAAACTAATAATTGGGTCTGTAGTATAGTTAATTTGCTTGCTAAATGGTGTTGAATTCAAAACTGCATTTGGAAGAAGCATATTATTTCTTCCATAAAATTTTTCTTTATCTATTTCATATTCTAATTCTCTAGAAGTTTGCTTTTCTGTATAAAAACATGTCCCTAAATAAATGTCCGGAGCGCTTTTTGCTCTTTTTCTTCTATTTACAATAATAGCGCCTAAGTCATCTATATACTCATAATTTAAAAATAAATTATTAAAAGCAGGATGCGCACTATCTTGCTCTAAAGAAGAAAGCACCGGTTCTAAAAAGCTTGTTATTTCTATTGTTTCAGCTTCTAAGCCATAGTTTGTAAGTTCAATAGTTCTAAATTCTACTGGTTCATTTGGCGAAATAGCTACTTTTAGTATAGTTTCTATGTTTCCGATCCTTTCTTACTATTTTATTTTGGTCTGGTGCAAAATATATTGTATATTTATCTGGCTTAGCTAAATAGCTCATATTGTTTGCTGTCCATATTCTTTTAGTTTTTATATTTTTAAAGAAAAAGAAAATACCTTGCTCAATATCTGCTGTTTTTTTGTAACGATTTATTAAAATATCTCCATATTTACTATAGCCCCTTCCTTTTGAGTCCATTATAACCATATAGTTATTTCCAGATAAGCTATTTATTTGAGGCAGTTTTGAATATGGCTTTGTAATTTCTATTTGAGAATAACTACTATCTTCTACATATTTTATTTTCTCTATTTTTTCTTTTTCTTCTTTTGTTATAATTATATTTTCTGGCATTTTTTCTTGAAGTAATATATCTACTGACCCAGTTTGTGGGTTTTCCATAAATCTTTTTTGTAAAATGTTATTAGATAAAAGATTATTTATTGCAAGTATAATTAACCCTTGATGATGTGCCATATATGTTTTTACTACTGCATATTCTTCACCTTTTTTTAATCTTGTTGGTGTATAATCTATTGCTTCATAAAAGCCATACTTTTGGTACATTCCTTGCTTTTCTAATATTTTTAAGTTTTTAATAACTTCTTTTGGCTCTTCTAAAAGTGCCATAATACTTGCATAAGAGCTAACAACCATTTCATCTGCTAAACCTCTTTTAAGTCCAAGCCATGGTATTCCAAAAGCTTTATATTGATAATTATTGTTTAAGTCTTTTAAATTAAATGCAGATTCTGAAATTCCCCATGGAATACTTAATTTTTTAGCATATTCTTTTTGACTCATTATCATAAGCTTACAGGATTCGTCAAGTAAACTTCCTTGGTAGCTTGGAATATTCATATTTGGCATTAAATATTCAAATGCAGTTCCAGACCATGAAATTAGGCCTTTATATTTATTTAAAATAGTTAAGGTTCTGCTTAAATTATTCCAGTGCTTAGCAGGCACGTCTTTTTTAGCAATTGCAACTAAACTTGTTTGCCTTGCTTCTGATGCTAATAAATCATAATATGAATCTGTTAGTTTATTTTCTTCTACATTAAATCCAATTGAAAATAGCCTTGATTCTTCATCATATAATTTAGAAAAATCAGCATTACTAATTAATTTATCTATTATTTCTATAAGGTTTTGTAATTTAAACTTCAATTTTGAATTATCTTCTTTTTGATATTCTTCTTTTTCATTAATATCTTGACTTGTTTTGTTTGATACATTTGAAGAATTTTTTTCATTTTGCTCTAGTTCATCTACTAAGTTTTTAATATTTTCTTTTAAAAATTGTTTAGTTGTATATAAATATCCTACTAAATTTCCACTATCTACAGAAGAAACGTACATTGGTTTTAATGGTTCTAATGTTTTTATATTATACCAATTATATAAATGTCCATTCCATTTAGGAAGACTAGAAATAGTATTTAATATTTTTTCTATAAGTTCTATGGTGCTTTCTAATGTTTCATATTTTAAATCATAACTTGAAATAACTGAAAGAAGACTAAGCCCTATATTTGTTGGAGATGTTCTATATACAATTTTTGGATTTCTATTTTCTTGATAATTATCTGGTATTAAAAAATTAGTTTCTTTATTTAAATTTTCTTTAAAATATTGCCATGTTCTTTTTCCTATTTGTTTTAAATATTCTATATCTTGTTTTGATAATTGTTTTAATTTATTTTCTACGGTTATTTCTTTACTTATATACCAATAAACTAAAGGTGCTACAAGCCATATACTAGATAAAATAAACACAAATATACTGTATATGTTTTTTGTAAAGAAAAACAATGATATATAGCCTAAAATTCCTAATATTACATTTGCTAACATATTTTTATAATATGATTTTAAATCTTTTTTAGCGTTTTTTTCAGCTTCTTCTGCAGTCATCCATTCTAGAAAATGTTTTTTAGAAACTAACATTCTATATATTGTTTTAATAATTGCATTTAAGCTAAAATATGCTTTATCTGGAAGGTTTGAAATACTTAAAAAGCCTCTTATAATACTTGCTTTTATTTCTCCTATGTTTTTAGTAAAAGTTTTTTGAACTGTTTCTTTTTCTTTTCTAAATACAATACGATTTACTATTTCTAAAATGGTTGGCATTATACTAGATATTAATAAAAAGCTTACAATTAAGCCAACTTTAATGTTAAAAAACAAGCATACAAGATTAATAAAAATTAATGAAATTACTACCATTGCCTCTTGCATACTTCTTACTAAATTATCAAATATTTTATATTTTGATAATAAATTTAGTGGATTTAATTTTCCTTCTCCTCTTTTATTTGTTATTGTATTTTTAAGCCAATATATAATTTGCCAATCTCCTCTAATCCATCTATGAAGTCTTGCTTTAAAGCTATTGTAACTAATAGGATAGCCATCTAATAGCATAATATCTGTACTAAGTCCACATCTTAAATAACTTCCTTCTAATAAATCATGACTAAGTACAGTATTTTCTGGAATTTCATTATTTAATACTGTAGAAAATACAGTTAAATCATAAATGCCTTTACCTGTAAAAATTCCTTCTTCAAAATTATCTTGGTAAATATCTGAAATAGCATTAGTGTAAGCATCTTTTCCACCTGATCCAGCATAAAGCTTGGTAAAAATACTTTTTTGAACCTCATTAAGTGAGATTCCAACTCTTGGTTGAATTAGAGCATGTCCTCCTATAACGCAGTCTTTTCTTCCATTTAAAACTGGTGCATTTAAAATATGTGATATTGCCCCTATTAGTTCTAAACCTGTATTTAAAGTTAATTTTGTATCTGCATCTAGTGTAATAATATATTTTATTACTGGAATATCGTTTTCTTGTTTTGCTGTTTCTATTGTATTTGCTAAAAATTCATTTTTATTTTTTCCTAAAATATATTCATTAAATTGATTTAATAAACCTCTTTTTCTTTCCCAGCCTAAATAACATTCTTCTTTTGAATTCCACGTTCTTTTTCTATATAAAAAATGGAATCTTGGAAAGCCTTCTATTTTATATGTTTTATTTAATTCGTCTGCTTCATTTATTCCTGCTTTAATTACTTCTTCATCAAAGGCTTCTTTTTCATTCTTTCCTGCAGTAACATCACCTAAAAGTGCAAAATATATATTATCGCTTTGGTTTGAAATATAATATGTTTCCAAGTTTTTCATTAGCTTTTGTACTTTTTCTTTTGAATTTAAAATTGTTGGAATTACAACAAATGTAGCACTTTCTTTTGGAACACCATTTTCAAAATCTAACTTTGGAATTGGCTTTGGTTTAATAATTTTTCCTAAAATGTATTGTATAATTTGCACTATAATAGTTTGATTTGGAATTAATAAAAGTATTCCAAGTATAACTGCTAATATAATAGATTTTGTTTGTTTGTATAGGTACACGCTAAATAAGCTTGAAATAGTAATATTTAAAACTCCTATAAAGGTAAGTGCTAAAATTAATTTAGTTTTATTTGATATAACATTTTTAGGCTTACCAGTAAGAGCTTTCCATAAATCATTTTGCCCCTGTGCAATTAAATAATAACCCACATGCATCTTTTTTTTATTTATTTCGTTATTTTCTACATTACCATTTTGAAGCCATTCTTGTTTTGAATTATTTGCTAAAGACCATACTTTTTTTGTTATATAAATTTCAGAAATTTTGGTTTTTTTAGATATTTCTTTTATTGTGTTACGATATAAAATTTTAGTTTTATAATCCATTTTTTCATAAACGCCTGCTGGATCTTGTTTTAATATTTCTTCTACTCCATTTATGTTTTCAAAAATTTCTACCATACTAATGCGATTTAAATTTTTTATACTAGTAATTGCATTTCCTATTGAAATTTTTCTAATAGCTATATCAAAATGTTCTTTTTTCGCTACTTCTGATACGCTCATTCCCATTTTTTCTACTTCTTCTTCTAAAATAGAAAGATATGGATAAGCCTTTTTTCCATACTTTTTTAATCTATATGATAAATATTCAATAAAAGGATATTTCATTTCGCCATATCCTTTTACTTTTGTTTTATATTCTCCTAAATGGTTGAACTGCAGTTCTTCTTTGTTTTTCTTTTCTACTAGTCTTTCAAAAATATTTTCTACCTTGTACTTTTGCATTTGAGAAAAATAAATTTTTGTGCATACTTCCCTGATGTTTTCAATTAAAGCAATTTGTATAAATATAGGTACACTCCAAATTTCTTCCATATTTAAAGTTTTCTTTTTCTGATATGCCTTAAGGTAAGAATTTAAGCTCTTTCCATCTATTTTATTATCACTATAATTTACTATTTCGTTCGCTAAAACGTAAATTCTTGCAAATCCTGAATCTGCTCCACTATCTATACCTATAAATTCTGTATATTTTTTTAGGCTTAAATCTAATTTTATTGATTTAACTGCTTCATCTATTACATAATAATTGTCTAATATCCATTCTCCTGCTGGATGTATTGGAATTTTAAGTTTTATATGTTCATTTAATAAATTATATACTTGTGTAATAATTTCAAAATTTTCTTTTAACCTAGGTATTGGATATGTGTTTTTATCTGAATTATTTTTTAAGCTATGATTTGAAGCCATTTTTTCTAAATAATCTTCAAGTTCATTTTGACCTAAAATTGCACCTTTTCCACTTAATATTTTATATTCCATTTAAAAAAATTTACACTCCTTGTAATTTTTATGTTTTAAACATATTTTCTCCAAAGAGTGTAAATATATACTTTTATTTTTATATTTTTTACTAGAAGGTTTTTATTTTAATTTTCTACATAGGAAAAATGATTTAATTTTTCCTATGTAACTTAAAGGAGAATAAATATACAAAGAAAAAATTTACTATGCCTACAAAAGTGCTACAAAATACACCACCTTTCTTTTTAGAATTTAAACTTTTGGAAAATTTGAATATTTTACTTTTAAAAAATTAAGAATTTTGAGTTTAAAATTAAAATGATAATTAAAACTTGAATTTAAAAATATTATGAAATATAAAATTTATAGTAGTAAAATTTCAATTTATTATTTTAAAATATATATTTGGCATAGCGAAATATAATAAGCACTTTTGCTTATTTTGTTATATCATGTTTTTAAACAATTTTCAACTTATTTCGTATGCCAAATTTCGACATTTTTCTTACTATAATATATATTTAAATTTTTCTACGTAATAAATAAAAGATTAATTAAAAAAATAGTCCATTATTCCATTATATATTCCCCAAGCTAATTTATCTTGATAGCTATCTGTTAAAAGTTGCTCTTCCTCTTCTGGGTTTGAAAGAAAACCACATTCTACTATTGAAATTGGTATTTCAACGTGTTTCATTATATATACACTATCTAATTGCATAGCAACTCTTTTATTTTCTTTTTGAATTGCATCATTTAAATTTTCTTGCAAAGTTTTTGCAAGTTTTATACTTTGTTCATCATTTTTCTTATAAAAGCATTGCCATCCATAATATTGGCTTTGTGGTATTTTATTTAAATGTATTGATACAAATATATCTGCACTAGATTCATTTCCTATTTTAACTCTATTATGTATATCTGAAATCTTTTTTTCTCTTAAAGTATTTTTATCCAAATCATATATTGCATTTTCATCACTTCTAGTTAAAATTACTGTTGCACCACTTTGCTCTAATAAATTTTGAACCTTTAGCGCTATTTTTAAATTTGTTTCAGCTTCTGTTGTTCCGATTACTAGACTGTGCCCCCTCATCTGGTTTGCCGTGCCCTGCATCTAAAACAATTACTTTATTTGAAACAGGAAGGCTTACTGTTTGAACAGTATTATTTAAATTAGCGGTTTGAAATGTGAACGCAAATACTGCTAATAATAAAATTCCACTAATAATAGCTATTCTCTTTTTGCTTATTATAATCATAAAAACACTCCATTCTTACTTTTTAATAATATATTTGTATTATATTATTCTAATTTTATTTTTATAGAACAAAAAAGCACATCATAACTACATTTAAAAATTAAATAAATTTACATATTTGCTTTGTAATATGCAGTTAAAAAAGTTTTAACCATATCTAATAATCTTTTTATAAAATAAAAAACAAGATAATTTCTTAAACTTGAAATAAATCTCCAAATGTTAGAGATTTTTCTAACATTTAGAGCATACTTCAAAATAAACCATCTTGTTATTCATAAATACCAAAACTAACACCTAATGCATTATTAATTTGTGACATAATATTTTCATCATCTATATGTCCTATTTTTTCTTTTAATCTACTTTTATCTATTGTTCTAATTTGTTCTGTTAATACAACTGATTCAGCTTTTAAACCACTTTTTTCTGGTTCTATTTCAATATGAGTTGGTAATTTGCTTTTTCCCATTTGTGATGTAATTGCAGCTGCAATTACAGTAGGGCTATGTTTATTTCCTATATCATTTTGAATTATAAGTACCGGTCTCACTCCACCCTGTTCTGAACCTACTACTGGGCTTAAATCTGCATAAAACATATCTCCTCTTTTTACTACCATTTTCTTCACTCCTAATTTTTGCTTTTGATATATTTTAAGGATTAGCGAATAAAAACAATAGTTGTAAAAGCAGGATAATAATTTTTAATATTGTTTAGCAGAAACCTCTTTTAACTTAAAGGCTAATACCTCCTCTTTCTTTAAACTATTTATTTTTATCTCATTATATAATATGTAAACTAGATTTTTTTGGTTCTTGTCTTGTACTACTAATTTTGTAATCTTATTTTCATTTTTATTAATAAATAGTTTTTTAGAAGATATATAAGGATTATCGGCTTCTAAAGTTACTTCCATTACTAACTGACCATTTTCTTCATACAATTTACGATTTTGTGAATTTTTATAATCTTCAATAAAAGAGTTTAGCCACAAATAATTGTCTGTAATGTATGGATAGTTTTCATAAACTGTACTTAAGTTTAATTTAGTATTAGTAACTGTAAGCTTACTGCCATCGTAAATTGTTTGCAAGCCTTGAATATTACTTGGCTCTTCAACAATTTGTTTTTCTATGTTTGGACTTACATAACTTTGTTTTAATTTATATCTTGTAGTGTTTTTATTACCTTCTATTTCTACTTCAATATCCGCTTCATATGAGCTAATATTTAAAATATATTCTTCAATTTCTTGATTTGTTTTGTTACTTAAATTATTTCCAAATTTTAAATTTTTATTAGCATTTTTATAAAAAAAGTTAATTAAAATTATTAATACTATAACTATAATTAGTGTTAAAATAATTATTAATTTTTTATTTTTCATATTTTCCTCCTAATTTTGATTTAAAAAAGAATAGAAATAATATTTCTATTCTTTAAAATCATATTCACAAATTATTAAAATATTCTATAAGGCAATTTTCTAATTCATTTTTTGTTTCTATTTGATTAATTTTTTGCCTAATAGCTGATGCTCCATTTAAACCTTTTAAGTAATATGCCATGTGCTTTCTTAATTCTTTAATTCCTGTACTTTCACCTAAATACTGAACTTGCAAATTAATGTGCTCTAAAATTATATCTAATTTTTGCTCATTTGTAACATTTTCTATTTTCTTTCCATTTAGGCACTGTATAATTTGTTTAAAAATCCAAGGATTTCCTATTGCTCCTCTACCTATCATAATTCCATCTACATTAGTTTTTTCAAACATTTCTATGGCTTCATCTGAAGTTTTTATATTGCCATTTCCTATTACTGGTATTGAAACCGCTTCTTTTACCTTTTTAATTATACTTAAGTCTACTTCTCCTGAAAAAAATTCTTCTCTTGTTCTACCATGAATAGTAATTGCAGATGCTCCTTTTTCTTCTGCTATTTTAGCAAGTTCTACTGCAGTAATGTTATTTTTATCCCAACCTTTTCTTATTTTAACTGTAACTGGAACTTTAGAAGATTTTACAACTTCTTCTATTATATTTCCTGCTAGCTCTAGGTTTAGCATTAATTTGCTACCTTCTCCATTTTTTACTACTTTTGGAGCAGGGCACCCCATATTTATATCTATAATGTCTGCAATTTTGCTTATCTCTTTTGCAGATATTCCCATTATTTGTGCATCATTTCCAAAAATTTGCACTGCAACTGGTCTTTGCTCATTTTCCATATTTAATAATTGTTTTGTTTTTTCATCATTATAATATAACCCTTTACTACTTATCATTTCTGTACATACTAAACCTGGATCAAATTTTTTGCATATTAATCTAAATGGCAGGTTTGTTATTCCTGCCATTGGAGCTAATAATATATTATTTTTTAGTGTAACATTTCCTATTTTTAATTCGTGTAAGTACATATTTTTCCTTCTTATATACAATTAATTTACAAATATAGTTTTTTGTCTTCTACCACTAATGTTTAACAAAATAGCTATTAAAATTAAATTTGTTAATAGTGAACTTCCACCATAACTAACAAATGGAAGTGGTATACCTGTAATTGGCATTAAGCCCATTGTCATTCCTATGTTTTCTACCATATGGAAAAAAAATATTCCCGCAATTCCCATTGCTGTATATGATCCTAAATCATTTTTAGCTGTTTTAGCTACATGTACTGCTTTACTAATAAGAATTATATAAAGTAGAATAACTGTACCTGCTACTACGAAGCCCATTTCTTCACCAATTACTGCAAAAATAAAGTCTGTAGTTTTAGGGTATAAATATCCAAGCTGTGTTTGATTTCCTTTAAGTATTCCCATTCCAAATGCCTCTCCTGCACCTATTGCAAGCTTAGATTGAATGATATTATATCCTGCACCTCTAGGGTCTATATTTGGATTTAAAAATACATCAATTCTAGTTTTTGCATGCTCTGGCAAAATAAAAAAATATGCAGTTGGTACTAAAATTACAATTAGTAATATAGAAATAAAGATATATCTTTTACTAATTCCAGCTGCAAAAAGCATAAATATTAATGCTGAAATAAATGCTAAGGCTGTACCATAATCCGGTTGTTTTATAATTAATAAAACTGGCACTGCTACTGCTATAAGTACTACACATAATTTCCAAAATTTATTAATTTCTTCTTTATCTTTTTTTTGCAGTTTAACCATTATGTAAGCTAAAAATAATACTATTGCAATTTTAGCAAATTCTGATGGCTGAAGTGTAAATGGACCTATGCTAAACCAGCTAGTTGCACCATTTATTGGTTCTGTAAATAAAACTGCAATTAGCATTAATATACTAAGTGCATAAATTACAGGAGATATTTTATTAAAAAATTCATAATCTACTAAAATGATTATTATCATAATTGGCACACTAATAGCAAGCCAAATTATTTGCTTTTTTAATTCGTCATAATTAGAATTTTGAGTGGAAGAAAATAATGCAATTAGCCCTATTCCTATTAGCAATAAGGTACATACTAAAATTCCCCACTCAATATTACGTAATATTTTTTTATTCATACCCAAACCTCTTTATGAATTTAACTTTGTGCATTTTGATTATTGCTTTCTTCTTCGGTTTGTTCTATATCTTGTTTTTTAATTTCCTCTTTTTCTATTTTTTCTGTATTACTATTTTGTGTTTCTTCTTTTTGCTCTATTTCTTGTGAAGCATTGTTTTCTTGTTTTGTAGTTTGCTTAATTTCTTCACTTTCTACCAAACTAGTTTCTTTATTTTCTTCTAGGGTAGATTCTTTGTTTTCTTCTAAGCTAACTTCTTCATTTTCTGTTTTAGAACCTTCTAAATTAGCTTCTTCACTGTTTTGCTCTACATCTTCATTAGGGCTCTTTTCACTTAAAGATTGTTCATTATTTTTATTATCTTGTTCTTGTGAAGTTTCAACTTCTTGCTTTTCAACTTCCTTTTTAGATGTTTGTTTCCCATTTTCTTCTTGCTTTTTTACATTTAATTTTCTAGCATCATTTTTTATTGTAATAATTGGAATGTTAGCATATAAAGCTGGTGCACCAACTGTACCATCTTCGTTTGTTTTATTTGTTAATTTAACATCTATTGCTTTTTCATCTATGTCTATGTATTTTTTAATTACCTCAATAATTTCTTGTTTCATTAATTCTAAAAAGTCTGCTGACACATTTGCTCTATCTTGCATTAAAACTAAATGTAATCTTTCTTTTGCAGTGTTAGAACTTTCCTTTTTTTCTTTTTTACCAAGTTTTTTAAAGAAATTTATAATGTTTTCAAACATATTTTACCCCCAATAGTAGTAATTTATTTTCTTTTAAAAAGATTTTTTAATTTTGTAAAAAACCCTTCTTTTTCTCCTGGAATGGTAACTTCTACATTTTCTCCTAATATTCTACTTGCAATTTCTATATATGCTTTACCAGATGGAGCTTTATGGTTTGATACTACTGGCTCTCCTTTGTTTGTTTGTGTAATAATATATTCGTCATCTGGTACAACACCAATTAAATCAATAGATAATAAATCTACTATATCATCTACATCCATCATTTCACCTTTTTTTACCATATTTGGTCTTAAACGGTTAATTACAAGCTCTGGATTTTTAATTTCTGATGCTTCTAATAAGCCTATTATTCTATCTGCATCTCTAATTGCAGATATTTCAGCAGTTGTAACAACTAAGGCTCTATTTGCTCCTGCAATTGCATTTTTAAAGCCTTGTTCTATTCCTGCTGGACAATCTATAAGAACATAATCAAATTCTTCTTTTAATTTTCCAATTAATTCTTTCATTTGTTCTTCATTTACTGCACTTTTATCTCTTGTTTGAGCTGCTGGAAGTAAGAATAGGTCTTCAAAACGCTTGTCCTTGATAAGAGCTTGTCTTAATTTACATTTTTCTTCAACTACATCTACTATATCATACACTATTCTATTTTCTAGACCCATAACAACATCAAGGTTTCTTAAACCAATATCTGTGTCTACTAAAACTACTTTTTTATTTCTTAAAGCTAAAGCTGAGCCTACATTAGCAGTTGTAGTAGTTTTTCCTACTCCCCCTTTTCCTGATGTAATAACAATAACCTCTCCCATGTTTTTTCCTCCTTAAATTTGGGTAGTAATGTATTTAAAAATGCAATTTTTAGCATTTTTATTATACATGAAAACTGGTTAAAAATCAATGTTTAAGGTAAAAAAATGTAAAAAACAAGAATACAAATTAAATTATACTTTTATGTAATAAATTAAGCTAAAATTTAATTTGTATTCTTGTTTTTAATTATTTATGGTTATATTTGAACTTACTTGATTAGTGTTTTGGTCTAAATCTGAGGCAGATACAGTTATAGTATAAGTTCCAGCAGAGTTAAAGCTTATTGTAATTGTATTTACCCCTGCAGAAAGATTTCCACTTTTATACACACCTTCACCCGCTTTGTTACATGTATATGAGCATTTACTATAATCTAATCTTTCTTTATTATCTTTTATATTTATTGTTACAGTTACATTAGTATTTACTTGAGCTGTTGAAGGTACCTCTATAGTTACATCTGGTGGTACTTTATCTCTTCTCTTTTCAACTTCTGCTTCATAAATTGTATACTTACTATTTAAATATTTTTCATAAGCTTCTTTAATTTTTGGCATTGTTTTAATTTGCATTGTTCTTATTCCTGCCGCACTATAAAATATTGAACCTAAAATAAATATAAATGTAAAAACAGTTGCTATAGCATAAATTGTCATAGAGCCTTTTTCGTTTTTATAATAGCTTTTCATTTAGATATTCCTCATATAATATGTTTAAACACATATTCTTTCTTTTAGATTATTTAATAAATCTTTATATATATAATAATTGAAAATATCTTTATTGTCAATTATTTTAATTCTTTTATTAAAGTTTAAATTCATTTTATACCTTTAAGCCATTTAACTCTTTCTTCATGTAGTTTTTTTCCAAATTCTTTTTCAGTTATATTTGGATATTTTTTCTTAATATAATTCCCATTTATTTTATTTAAACACTCTTTACCAATTCTTTCAAAAGTAATAGAATTTAGTATTTCATGTAAATTATTCCTTGCTTTATCACATGCAACTACTATTTTTAAACCCTCTAAACCTAAATACGATTTTGAAATATTTTCTATTAAATCTATTTTTTTAGATGCTGTCATTTGCTCAAAAATTCCTGCTTTCATATGCCATTTGCAAGCAGTTTTTCCGCATTTAATCCATGAATTTGGAATTCCTATTCTATTTCCAAATTTTTTTACTAATTCTATTCCTCTTTCATCATGTCCATAGTGATGTGGTAAAATGGCTTTTGGCGTATTTCCTTTTCCAAAATCATGTACTAAACAGCTAAATCTAATTTCTAAATTATCTGTCAATTTTGCACTATTATCCACTACAATCATTGTATGGTTATAGCTATCTCCTTCTGGATGATATTTTTCTGGCTGATTTTTTCCTATTAAATTTGATATTTCTTTAAAATGAACATCTAATACTTCTGCTTGTTTTAAAACTTCAAAAAATATTGATGGTTTATTACTTGATAGAGCTTTTTTAAATTCTATAAAAACTCTTTCTTTTGATAATGTATTTAATTCACTTTTTAAAGATTTCATTAATTCAATAGTTTTACTATCTACTGTAAATTCAAGAGTTGCTGCAAATCTTGCAGTTCTATAAACTCTTAATGGATCTTCTTTAAAAGCATCTGTGGTTTTTCTTAAAATTTTATTTTTTAAATCTTGAATTCCATTAAATGGATCTATTATTTCTTTAGTTAATACATTTTCTGCTATGCTGTTTATAGTTAAATCTCTTCTTGCTAAGTCTTCTTCTATTGTAATATTTTCATCTGCTAAGAATTCAAATGCCTTATGCCCTATTCCTATTTTTCTTTCTTTTCTTGCTAAAGCAAATTCTATATTGTTAATTGTAAAAACAGGAAAACTTTTTCCTTGAATTTTTGCTTCTGGAAAAATTTCTTGAAACTTTTCTTTAGTAAGTCCTGTAACGCAATAGTCTTCGTCTGTTATAGGCAAGTTTAGAAATTTATTTCTGATGGCTCCACCTACTAAATATAAGGTTCCACCTGCATTTTTTATTTTATTTGCAATTTGTAAAATTTCTAGCATTTATTTTTCCTTTCTTTTATGTTATTATAACCATTTTATTATTTTTTTACAAATTAATTTAGAAAAAAAATTCCGCCCTAAGACGGAATTTTCTTTTTACTCTTTGTTACTCATTTCTTCTAATGCTAAAAGTGTTTCCCAACGCTTATCTACTTCTTTTTGGAATTCTTCAAGCATCCATTCATTTCCTGGTTTAAACATATGTTTAAATCTTTTTTGTGGTCTTAAAAATTCTTCAATTGGTAGCTTTTTAGCAGGTTTATATGTAATTTTGTATTTTCCATTTTCTACTTCATATAAAGGCCAATAGCATGTTTCAACAGCTAATTTGTTAATTTCCATTAACATATCTGTTGGGTATCCCCAACCTCTAGGGCAAGGAGATAAAACATTTAAAAAGCATGGGCCTTCTGTATAAATTGCTTTTTCAGCTTTTTCATATAAATCTTTAAAATTCATATAAGCAATGGTTTGTGCAACATATGGTAAATGATGTGCAGCCATAACCTCTGTTAAGTCTTTTCTAGACTGCATTTTTCCTGGAATTACGCTTCCTGCAGGAGATGTAGTAGTATCTGCAAATTTAGGTGTTGCAGAAGAACGTTGAATACCAGTATTCATATACGCGCCATTATCATAACATACATAAACCATGTCATGACCTCTTTCCATAGCGCCAGAAAGAGCTTGAAGACCTATATCATAAGTACCACCATCACCACCAAAAGTAATAAATTTTGTATTTTGGTCCTGTGGAAGTTTACCTTGTCTTTTCATTGATTCATATGCAGCTTCAGCACCTGAACAAGTAGAAGCAGCATTTTCAAATGCAGTATGTATAAAAGAATCTGTCCAAGCTGTATATGGATACATAAAAGTAGAAACTTCCATACAACCAGTAGCATTACTAATAACTGCATGGTCTTCTGGTTTTAATGCTCTTAAAATCATTCTTGCAACAGGAGGAGCTCCACAACCAGCACACATTCTATGACCTGCCGTTAATCTAGATGGCTTATTTGCCATAACTTCTTTTAAATTATATGCCATTTTTTATTCTCCTTTCTTTACTTTCTTAATCCTACATAACGATAAGGATTATCTATATTTCCTGTTTTTGCAATTTCTTGTAAGTTATTATATACTTCTTCAATATCTTTAGAAGTAGTGTCTCTACCACCAATTCCGTATACATAGCTAACAGCAGGAACTTGTTTTTTAGCTACATACATGCTTGAAACAACGTCTTCAAATAAAGCTCCACCAGCAGCATTTAAAGAATCTGATTTATCCATAATTGCTACTGCTTTTAAATTTCCTAAAGCCTCAGCTATTTCTTCTGCTGGGAATGGTCTAAATACACGAACTTTAACCATACCTGCTTTAACGCCTTTGTTTCTTAAATCATCTACAACTGTTTTAGTTGTTCCAGCAGTTGAGTTCATACAAACAACTGCAATTTCTGCATCTTCCATTTTGTATTCTTCAAAGAATGAATATTTTCTACCAGTCATTTTTTCAAAGTCTTTTGCAACTTCAAGAATTACTTTTTTAGCATTTCTCATAGCTTCAGCTTGTTGATATTTATGTTCAAATAAATAGTGCTGAACATCTAATGGTCCAATTGCAATTGGCTCTTTTGCATTTAATAAATAATGCTCAGGATTATATTTTCCTACAAATTCTTTTACTTTGTCATCTTCAATTAATTCTATATTTTCAATAGAATGAGATGTAATAAAACCATCTTGGCAAACCATTAAAGGAAGTAAAACATCTTTATTTTCCGCTATACGGTGTGCCATAACTAAATTATCATATGCTTCTTGATTGTTTTCTGAAAATAGCATTATCCAGCCACTATCACGAACGCCCATTGCATCTGAATGGTCATTGTGAATATTTAAAGGGCCAGAAACAGCACGGTTAACTAAGCTCATAACTATTGGAAGTCTTAAACTAGATGCAATATAAATCATTTCCCACATATAAGATAATCCATTTGCAGAAGTAGCTGTCATAGCTCTTCCCCCTGCAGCTTCTGCACCAATACAAGCACTCATGGCACTATGTTCACTTTCTACAGCAACAAATTCAGTATCTACTGTACCGTTGCTAACAAAAGTAGAAAAATACTGAGGTATTTCTGTAGAAGGTGTAATAGGAAATGCTGCAACAACATCAGGGTTGATTTGCTTCATAGCAGTAGCAACTGCTTCATTTCCACTTAATCTTTCTCTAATTCCCATAATTTTTATTTACGCTAGTTTATTGGGGACAGGTCCAATTGCTTATTTTCAAGCACTTAGGGACAGGTCACGTAACTAGCATTTCTCCTTTCTATAATATATTTTATTCTCCTTCGTCGACCATTTCTATTGCTTTAAAAGGGCATACTTTTGCACATACTCCGCAGCCTTTGCAATAGTCAAAATTAAAGTCTTCACGCTTTCCTTCTTTATTTACAGGAATAGCATCTTCAGGACAAACAGGAAAACATAAACCACATTGCGTACATTTTTCACTTAGATAAATTGGCTTTATGCTTCTCCAGTCTCCTGTTTTAAATTCTAAAGCATTACCAGCTTCATAAATATTTCCACCAATTGTCATTTTAGACGCTGGGGTATCTTTGTTAATCATTTTTGTCTCCTTTCTGTCGCATTTAGAACGTTTGTTAAAGCGACACTTTGACTTTTTTTGCAGATTTAAATTAATAACTCTTGCCAATTTAAAATAAAATTTAGGCTTTTATTTTAAATATAAAATAGATTTTTTAGTTACCATTATTTAATTTCAGCTAAAGCAAGCTCTAGAGCTTTCATGTTTCCTTCTATTACTTCTGGTTTCTTTGCAAATTTATGAGCAAAAGAACCTTTCATATCTTCTAAGAACTGCTTTTCATCCATTATTCCTGAAACTTTAACAATGGCAGCAAGCATTGGAGTATTTGGAAAATACTTTCCAAGAGCTTCTATTGATATTTTTCTAGCATCAATAGTATAGATACTTCCATTATAATTAGGTAATAATTTTTTAATTTCATCTTTAGTTTTTGTTGTATTAATAATAATGGCACCCTCTTCTTTTAAGCCAGCAGTTACATCTACTGATTCTAGTAAAGTATCATCAACTACTACAACATAGTCTGGTTCATAAATATTACTATGAATACGAATTGGCTCATTACTAATACGATTATAGGCAGTAATAGGAGCACCCATTCTTTCTGGACCATATTCAGGAAAGCCTTGAATGTATTTTCCAGTATTAAATGCAGCATCAGCTAGCAAAAGTGAAGCTGTTTTTGCACCTTGGCCACCTCTACCATGCCATCTAATTTCAATTAAATCTTTCATAGGTAGATTTACCTCCTTTTAATTTTTACAGATTTATTTTATTCTTAAATAAGTTTGATGTCAAGAAAATTAAAAATAAAACTAAAAAGGTATGGTGAATAATTTCATCATACCTTTTAGCTATTATAAAGAGGAATAATTAGGTGCTCTCTTTATAATATTAAGAGCAGTTTGCAACATCAGATGGTTTAATTATTTATAGTAATGTTTCCACCTTGATGATTTGCAATGATAATTTTTAAGTGAAATTTTGCTTTCACTTATAATATAATTATAGAACTATTTTTTATAACAGTCAATTTGTTTGGCTTATTTTGCTTTGCCAATTTTTTCCATATATTATTCTTTATTTGGTTCTGGTGCTCCAACTGGGCAAACTTCAGCACAAGTTCCACATTCTATACAAGAATTTGGATCTATTTCATATCTGCTATCTCCTTGTGAAATACAACCTACAGGACAATTTGCAGCGCATGCTCCACATCCAATACATTTTTCTGTAATTTTATATGCCATATTTTTCACCACCTTTCAATGCTACGTTTTATAGTACTTTAAATATCATCTTCATTTGCTTTATCTAATTTTTCTAGCTTTTCTAATTCTTCTAATTCTTTTTGATGTTCTTTTTCTTCTGGATCAATTTCTTCTTTTCCTATGTTTTTAATAATTTTAACATCTGATGCTGGGTATTTTTTATAAAATGTATCTTCTCCGTCTTTAAATTTTACTCTTATAATTTCTTTTAAAGTTTCAATAGATTCAACTGTTCCTTCGCCATCTTCTGTTTTTACAATAGCACCTATTTTAGGAAGTCTTTTTAATTTGTCTTCATAAACTTCCTCTTCATATTTTAAACAGCACATTAATCTTCCACAATTTCCAGATATTTTAGATGGGTTTAAAGAAACGTTTTGCTCTTTTGCCATTTTTATAGATACTGTTTCAAAGTTTCCTAAGAAAGAACAGCAACAAAGTTCTCTACCACAAACTCCGTTTCCACCTATTCTTTTTACTTCATCTCTTACTCCAATTTGTCTTAATTCTATTCTTGTTTTAAAAATAGCGGCTAATTCTTTAACTAATTCTCTAAAATCAATTCTTCCGTCTGCTGTGAAATAAAATAAAATTTTGCTATTATCAAATTTATATTCTACTTCTGTTAAATTCATGTCTAATTTATATTTTTTTATTTTTTCTTCGCAGATTTTAAAAGCTTCTTTTTCTTTTTGCCTATTTTCTTCATCATGCTTTATATCTTTTTGTGTTGCAACACGTATAATTTTTTTAAGAGGAGTGCTTAGGCTTTCTTCCATAATTGATTTTTTACTAATTACTACTTCTCCTATTTCTTGTCCCATAGATGTTTCTACAATTACTTTACTTTGCTTTTCTACTTCTAAATCTCCTGGATCAAAAAAATATATTTTACCTGGTTTTCTAAATCTAACTCCTATGATATTTTTCAAAATAATTCCTCCCATAATTTTAATAGCATATTGTCAATTGACATATCATAATTGGAATTTGCTAAAATTCTTTGTTTTGTTTGTTCTACTATTTCTATTCCATTTGCATAACATATTTTATTTTCTTTTTTTAATAATTCATAAAATACTATTATAATATACTCTAATAATGGAATAACGTTTTCCTTTGCATCATATAAAACTTGTGCATTTTTCCATATTTCAGTAATATCTTGTTTTTTCATATTTTGAATTAATTCTTCTATTTGAATATACTGTTGTTTTTCTTCTTCTATTTTAAGTGCCTTTCCTATACTTCCGATTGCAATTTTTTATCATTGCTTCTGTAATATTTGTGTATAAATTATTTTGTTTTAAGTAATTTATAATTTGTTCATCTGAAATTGGCATAAAATTAATTTTCATACAGCGGGATTTTATTGTTGCTAGCAACTTACTTTCATTAGATGTTATTAAAATAATTACAGCATATTCTGGTGGCTCTTCTAATGTTTTTAATAGGCTATTTGCTGCTTCTCTTGTCATGGTTTCACTATCATTTATAATATATACCTTTTTTGAAGATATAATTGGCTTTTCTACTATTTTTTCTCCGCAAATATCTTATTTGCTCAATTTTAATTGATTTACCATCTTCTGGCTCTATTTCCATAAAATCTGGATGATTTTGTCCTAAGAATTGTATACATGATTTACAATTATTACATAATAGTTTATTTTCTCCTAAGCAAAGAATCATTTTTGCAAATTCTTTTGCAAATAATTTTTTACCTATTCCACTTTTTCCTACAAATAAGTAGCTATGAACTAAGTTATTTTCGGCTATTGATGTTTCCAATAGTTTTTTTATTTTTTCATTGCTTATTATGTTTTCAAAAGCCACTTTTATGCCTCCTAATTTTTTATACTTTTCCAAATAAATTTAATGGCCAAAAGCGAATCCATACTTTGCTTTCTATTTTTTCTATAGGAATACAACCAAATTCTCTGCAGTCTGTAGATTTAGTTCTATTATCTCCCATAGCAAATACACAGCCTTCTGGTACCGTAAAGTCACTAAATGCTATTCCACTACCTGTTCTTTGTGGTGTTTCTAGACCTGGTCTTAAGTAATCTTCTTGTAATTCTTCTCCATTAATATATACTTTTCCATCTTCAATTTTTACATGTTCACCTGGAAGAGCTATAACTCTTTTTATATAGCTTTCTTTACCTATTTCTAATACATTATAAGTAAATTTACTCCATAAGTTTTGTGGCTCATTACTATACTTAGCAACTGGACTTTCAGGATTAATATCTTCTAAATTAGTATAGCCTTTTATAGTTGGTGCTTCAAATGTAATAATGTCTCCTCTTTTAGGATTCTGGTGTAATGTTCTATATAATCTGTTTAAAATAAGTCTTTGACCTTCTTGTAAGGTTGGAACCATTGATTCTTGCTTAACTATAGTTGGTGTTCCTACAAAGTATTTAATTATAACAGCTAAAATGAATGCTATAACAAAGCAAAAAATCCATTCCAATATATTTTTTAATCTATCACTCATGGTTTTGTTTTTCCTTCTTTCTAATGTTATTTTTTATTAACAGGAATTCTAATAACTACTTCTGTACCTTTTCCTACTTCGCTTTTTATGTCTATGCTACCATTATTTTGATCTAATATTTCTTTAGCTATAGAAAGTCCGAAGTCCTGTTCCACCCATTTCACGAGTTCTTGCCTTATCTACTCTATAAAATCTTTCAAAAATTCTAGATAAATCACTTTCTGGAATTCCAATTCCATTATCTATTACTTTAATGTATGCATCATTATAAACAAATCCAACATACACTTTAATTATTCCATTTTCCTTTGTGTATTTAATTGCATTTGAAATTATATTTAATATAACTCTTTCTATTCCATATTTATCTGCATGTACTGGTGGAACATTTGCTGTAACAAAACATTCCACATTGTGAGATTTTTTTTCTATTTCAAATCTTAATCTTTCTATACATTTTTTTGTTAAGTCTCCTAAATCAAATTCTGATTCTTCTTTTGTAATTTTTTTATTATCATATCTAGAAAGTATTAGCAAATCTGTTACAAGTTTTGCCATTCTTCTTGCTTCTGAACTAATAACCTCTAAAAATTTGGTTTGCATTTCTTTATCATATTCACTTTCTAACAGCGTATCTGCATAACCCATTATAGAAGTAATAGGCGTTTTAAGTTCATGGGAAACATCTGCTACAAATTCTTTTCGCATATTGTCTAATTTTACATGTTCTGTAATATCTTGAATTACAACAATTACACCAGCTGGCTTATCATTCTCATCTTTAAATGGTGCAAAAAGAAGATTAACATATTTTTCTCCAACATTAATTCTTTGTTCTGATGTTGTCCAATTTTCTAAATATACAATTTTTTCTAAGTTAATGTCTAAATGCAATTTGCTAAATATTTCATCAAAATTTTTATCCTGTTCACTTAAGTTTAGTAACTTAATAGCAGCAGGATTTATATGAATAATTTCTCCTTGCATATCAAATGCAATAATTCCATCTGTCATGTGAAGTAATATAGTTTCTATTTGCTTTTTTTGTTTACCCATTTCATTCAAATTTTGCTTTAGTTCTTTTGTCATTAAACTAAAGGCATTAACAAGCTCATCTATTTGCGTTTTTTTATTTCCAGTTTCTTTTATATCTATTTCTTCACCTTTTGCTATTTTTTCAGCATTTTGAATTAATGTATTAATTGGTTTAACAACAGATTTTGATACAAAATATCCAACCAATAAAGTTATAATAGCAAATATTCCAATAGTAATTACAGTAATTACTTTAGTTTGTGCAATTTGAGTTTCTATTAAACTATGTGTTTCTTGAACATCTACGAGTGGTTTTGCAATTTGCTCAAGCATTATAATATGAAAAAAAGAAAGTGCACTAATTAAAGCTATACCTAATATAAAAAAGATTAATATAATTTTCGTTTGTATACTTTTTATCATTCTTAATATCCTCTTAAGAATTAGCTAAATAGTAGCCAACCCCTCTTTTAGTAATTAAAATTTTTGGTGCAGATGTGTCTTTTTCAATTTTCTCTCTAATTCTTCTAACTGTAACATCTACTGTTCTAATATCTCCATAATATTCGTATCCCCATACTTTTTCTAATAAAATTTCTCTTGTAACTACTTGCCCTGGTTGTTTTGCTAAATATCTTAAAACTTCAAATTCTCTTAATGTTAGATCTATAACTTGTCCTCTAACTTTTGCTTCGAATTTATCTAAATTAATTACTAAATCTCCTAATTCAATAACATTATTTTCTTTATGTTCATCTTGTTCTCCTTCTATATTTTGAGTTGACGCTTCGACTTTTCTTAAGTTTGCTTTTACTCTAGCTACTAATTCTCTAACACTAAATGGTTTAGTAATATAATCATCTGCTCCTAACTCTAGCCCCAAAATTTTATCTATTTCTTCGTCTTTTGCAGATAAAATTAAAATAGGTACATTTAAAGTAGCCTTAAGTCTTTTACATACAGTTAACCCATCTATCTTTGGAAGCATAATATCTAGTAGAATAAGATCTGGCTTTTTTTCAGTTGCAATTTTAATTGCTTCTTCACCATCATTTGCTTCTAATGTTTGGTATCCCTCTTTTTGTAAATTATATACTAGAATATCTACAATTCTTTTTTCGTCATCTACAACTAATATAGTTTTTTTATATCCATTTTGGCTGTTTTCTGCATTTTTCTGCTCTTCGCTATTTTCTATGCTTTCGCTTCTTTCTTCCACAAAACCCCCGCCTTTCATTTATATTTAATAATAGCTTAATTTAGTATAAATATATCATATTAGTATTTTTTTAACAAGTTTTTTTATATAATTTTGTAATATTTTTGAAATAATTTAGAAATACATCTGTAATGATTTTGAAATATTTTTCGTTACTATTCACAGCTAATTATAAATTTTAGAGTAGCCACTTGCTTCTTTGTATATATTTTTTCGTGCTTTAGCCCTAGAAAAAATATATACAAAACTTTGGGCGCGTGGCGAATAATTTTAAGGCTGTGAATAGTAACTATTTTTCCTATACAATAAAAAAAATGCCAATATACTAATGTAAATTGACATTTTTATTTAAAGCAAATTTTGTGTTTTTATGTTTAACCATTAATTTGTTTTGCAACTTCTTCTGCAAAATTTTCTTCTCTTTTTTGTAAACCTTCACCTTTTTCAAATCTTGCAAATCTAACTATTTTAGCGCCTTTACTTTCTACTAATTTTCCAACCTTTTGATCAGGATCTTTTACAAAGTCTTGCTCTACTAGGCAGATTTCTCCATAGAATTTTCCAATTCTACCTTGTACTATTTTTTCAGCAACAGCTTCTGGTTTTCCTTCATTAACAGCTTGTGCTTTTAAAATTTCCATTTCATGTTCTACACGATCTTGTGGAACTGA
>CANQPV010000008.1 GCA_947625825.1 uncultured Clostridia bacterium
GGTTTATTTTCTTTTGTATAGCCTACTATAATATTTCCTAGTCTTCTTTTTAAATCATTTATATCTGTTGCTAAGCAAAAAATTGCCATAATTTCAGATGCAACAGAGATATCAAATCCATCCATTCTTGGTACAACATTTTTTTCTTTTGAAAGGCCGGTATCAACTGCTCTTAATTGTCTATCATTTAAGTCAACACATCTTTTCCAAACAACTCTATCAAAACCTAACTCATTTCCAAAATATATATGATTATCTATCATACTAGATAATAAATTATTTGCAGATGTAATTGCATGAATATCTCCAGTAAAGTGTAAGTTTATGTCTTCCATAGGAGCTATTTGGCTATGTCCACCACCTGTTGCACCACCTTTTATACCAAAAACTGGTCCTAAAGATGGCTCTCTTAAAGCAAGTACTGCATTTTTTCCTATTTTTCTTAATCCATCTGCCAAACCTATTGCCATTGTTGTTTTTCCCTCTCCAAGCGGTGTTGGATTAATTGCAGTAACTAATATTAATTTTCCATCTTTTTTATTTTTTAGTCTTTCGTATACTTTAGGAGAAATTTTTGCTTTATATTTTCCGTATTGTTCTAGCTCATCCTCTTGTATATTAACGCTTTCTGCTATTTTTGTAATAGGTTTTAATTCAGTATTTCTTGCTATTTCTATATCTTCCATTTTTACTGCCATTCCTTTCTTTCTATTAGTTATTTTTTAAATAATATGTATCACAAAATTGGACAAGTTACCAATTTAGCAAACTTCCATTTAGTGACAAATTTTTTCTATATTGTATGTCCCCAAAGCGACAAGTTGCCTATTTAATAAACGTCCCCAAAACGACATTAAGGTATAATTAAGCCAACAATTAAACCAATAATTGCTCCTACAAAGACTTGTACAGGGGTATGTCCTAAAACTTCTACTAATTTTTCTTGAACTTCTACTCCAGTAAGCCCTGGTGTTTGCACAATTTTGTTTAATATTTTAGCTTGTTTTCCTGCTGCGCGTCTTACTCCTGCTGCATCATACATAACAACAAAAGAAAAAATTAAAGATATTCCAAACATTGGAGATTGTAAGCCAACATCTTTTGCTACCATAGTAGTTAATGCTATTACAACTGCCGAGTGTGAACTTGGCATTCCACCTGCTTGTAAAATTCTTTTAAAATTTATTTTTTTTGTTGTTACTAAATCATATATAAATTTAAATAATTGAATACCAAACCATACTAGAAATGGCACAATTATATATTTGTACTGCTCTATAAAAGTAATAATCCCCTTAATCATTTTCTATTCCTCATTATCTTCTTGTATAAAATTTTCTTCTTTAATTGTATCTCCATCTTTTAGCAAAATACTAATTCTTTTTTCTGCATTTTCTAAAAGACTATTGCATTTTTTTGAAAGCTCCATGCCTTCTTCAAATTTGCTAACTGAAGCTTCTAAATCTAAGTCTCCTTTTTCTAACTCACTTGCTATTTTTTCTAGATCTTTTATAGCTTCTTCAAAATTCAAGTTTTTTTCTTTTTTCTCTGCCATTTTACTTATACCTTTATTATATTTAGGTTTTTAAATGTGGATATACCTATAAACCTATCTTTCTTTTACAATTCCAGTATCTACATCTACAATATAAAATTTAATTGATTGTGTTGTAGTTACATCATAAACTGTTACTCCATATTTTCCATCATTTTGAATACTTACATTAAATGATACATCATCTAATGTTCCCCATTTCTTTTCCCATACCTCTTTAACTAAATTAACAGCTCTTGTTTCTTTTGGTGTCATTACATTATCATTATTAATTTCATTCTGTGTAGTAGTAGCACTGTTAGAATTAGAATCTTCTTTAGGTTCTTCTACATTGCTTTTATTTTCATCTTTAGGTTCTTCAAAAATATCATTAATCATATTTTCAAGACCAGCATCAGCATTTTGCAATATATTTTCGTCTGCTGAATTAGCATCAATTGGCTCTGTTTTGTTATTTGAATATATTGCACATAAAATACCAAATATTAATAAAATAATTGCTATAAATACTAATGTATTTTTTGTTCCTTTACTCATATAAATTCCTCTTTTCTTATATTATTTTTGCATTTGTTTGTCCATCTTGCAAGCGAATTTGAATTTCTTCGCCTTTTGGTAACTGCTTTATGCTTTTTACTACTTTGCCTTTATTTGAAACAATTCCATAACCTCTAGTTAATGTTTTTAAAGGACTTAAAGCATCTAATTTTAGCATAATATTTTGCGCTTTTGATTTTTCATTTTGAAGTTTTTGTTCTATTTTATAAATTAATTCTTTTACAATAGAATCTATGTAAATATATTGTTCATTAACTTTTTGCAAAGGATTTGTAAATACTCTGCTTGCCATACATTTTTCATATTGTAACTTAATTAACTGCATTTTTTTAAGTAATGCTTGTTTATATCTATTTTGATATTTGCTTAAGCTATCTTTAAGTAAGTTTATATCTGGCACTGCTAGTTCTGCTGCTGCAGATGGTGTTGGTGCTCTTAGGTCTGCTACAAAATCTGATATTGTAAAATCTGTTTCATGGCCTACAGCAGAAATAACTGGTATTTTTGAATTATAAATTGCTCTAGCAACAATTTCTTCATTAAATGGCCATAAGTCTTCAAGAGAGCCTCCCCCTCTTGCTAAAATTATAACATCTGCTAGATTTTCTTTGTTCATAAGTTCAATTCCTTCTGCTATTTTTGTAGCTGCTCCTTCTCCTTGTACAGGCACAGGAAGTAACTTAATATATGCATTTGGATTTCTTCTGGTAGATACATTTATAATATCTCTAATTACACTTCCTGTATTAGATGTTAAAACACCAATTGTTCTTGGAAACATTGGAATTTGCTTTTTATGTTCAGGGCTAAATAATCCTTCTTTTTCTAGCTTTTCCTTTAGCTGTTCATATGCTGCCCTTAAATCTCCCATTTTTCCAAGCCCTTTAATTGCTTTTGCATATAATTGGTAAGTACCATCTCTTTCAAAAACAGAAACGCTTCCTAATATAATTACTTTCATACCATCTTGCAAAGTAAAATCTAAATGCGGTGTATATGTTTTAAACATTATACTTTTTATTAAAGAATTTTCATCTTTTAATGTAAAATAAATATGCCCTGTATAATGATACTTACAATTAGATATTTCGCCTTCTACTAGCACATTATCAAAATATTCATCTTCTTCAAATTTTGATTTTATATATTTATTTAGTTCGCTTACACTAATTGGGTTATATATCATTGTTTATAATTATTCCTTTCAAATGTGCAACTTAAAAAACTTTTAATCCTCTATAATACCTGCTTGTTTTATAATATTTGCTAAAACACCATTAACAAAAGATGGAGAAGTATCATCACCATATTTTTTAGCAAGTTCTACTACTTCATTTACTACTACTTTATATGGTACTTTTGAATAAATAATTTCATATGTAGCAAGTTTTAATAAAGTAAGATTTATTTTTGAAATTCTGCTAATGTCCCATTTTTCTTTTAAATTTTTAGATATAAAATTTAAAATTTCTGTTTTATTTTCTTCAATGCCTTTTACTATATTTATTATATATTCTTTTACTTTTGCTTCATCATCTACTTCTTGTTCTTTTAAAAATAAAGCAATTTGTTCTTCCTCTTCTTGTATAGAAATTTTTTGAATTTCTAAACTGTATAGTAATTCAAAAGCTAACTGCCTAGTTTGAGTTCTTGTCATTGCTCTTTTCCCCTTTTATTATTAATTTTATAATCTATCAATAAAACTTTTTACTTTATCTTTTACATTTTCTTTATTACGTTGAATATAATTTCCAAAATAAATACAAGCAATAATTAAAGCAATACCAATAATTAATTTATATAAGTTTGTGCATAGTAATAAAATTGCTAAAACTAAGCCTACAATAAAACCTAAAATAGCTCCGCCATATTTATCGCAAAACATTTTAAAATTATTCATTATTATCATCCTTTCTTTATTGTTCTTCTTGTACTATATTTTTTACAGGTTCAATATCTTTTACTTTAATATTAACCTCTTTTACTTCTAAGTCTGATGCTCTTTTAATTGTAGATTTAATTTTTGTTTGTAAATTAGTTGATAATTCTTTTATAATTGCATTTTCCTTTACGTTTAAATTTACATATACTTTTACATTGTTTTCTTTATCTAGCTCTACTCTTGTAGTTACATTTTCTGCACTGTCAAACCCTTTTACTACACTATTTACTAAATTTTCTAATGTTTCTTTAGTAATTAGTAATTTTCCATCAGAATTTTCTAATAGAATACCATTTTTGTAATCATTTTCTTCTTTTGAACTTGATTCAAAAAATATACATTTAATTGCAAGTAAAATAAGTACAATACTTACTCCTAATGTTATATTAGAAACTACTTCATTATATCTTACATGTGTTAAAATTTCGCTAATAAAATCAATATTTACCCATCCGAAAACTATAAGGCACATAATAATACATAAAATTAATACTAAAGTTGAAAAAAGTGCTAGTCCAATTCTATCTAAAAATTTCATCTGTTTCTCCTCCTAATATTAATATAGGCACGTCATATTTATTTTTAGGTATCCCCGTGCCCATGTTTTTTTAATTAATTATTTTCTTCTGGTGTTTCTTTAGATTCCATATTTTCTGTACTAACACCTTGAATATGTACATTAACTTCTACTACTTTTAGTCCTGTCATATTTTCAACAGTTTTTTTAACTCTGTTTTGAATTTCAAAAGCTACATCAGGAATTCTAGTTCCATATTCAACAATAATATTTACATCAATTTTAGTTTCTTTTTCTCCTGATTCAACTTTAATTCCTTTTGATAAGTTTTTCTTTCCACTAAGTACTTCAGAAATTCCACCTGCAAATCCACCAGACATTTCTGCTACTCCTGGAACTTCAGCTACTGCAACTCCTGCTATAACAGCAATTACATCATCAGCTATTTTTATATTAGTATTGCTTTCTAATGCAACCTCTCCATGATTTTCATTAACCTCTTCTACTTCATTTACTTCTTTATTTTCTTCCATAAAAAATTCCTCCTCGTTTTTTATGATAGTATAAGTATATCAATTATATTAAAAATTTACAACTGTTTTTTTAAATTTCATATAGAATTCATTTTAAAAAAACTCTTTAAACTGCATTTCTGCAATTTAAAGAGTTTTTTGTTTTAGAGCTTTAGTTATAGCTCTTTTTGAGAGTGGATTTTACTCCGGCTGTATCGTGGAAATGGCTGTAAGCAAGATGATGTTTGTTTTTTCGCCCTTGAATACGATGCACTTCTGATCGTAATCAAGGATGAGTCCTTTCATCTGGAAACCATTTACCATGAACACAGTAACCTTTACTTTGTTGTTCATAAGTTCGAAAAGCACGTTGTTCAGTACTCCCCGATTGGGCAGTTCAGTAGATGAGTCCCACTGTTTGTATTCGTAGTTTTTTGCCATGATGTTTACACTCTCTTTCTTAATTTTTTGCAAGGATTACCTTGTATAAATATTATTATACCAAATTTTCATGTAAAAGTCAAATTATGTAAATTTTTTAAGATATTTATATAATTAAAATTTAATTTTACACATCATTTTAGTATATAATTCTAAAAGATAATATAGTTTACTCTAATACAGTTCCTGCTTGTAATCTATTACCTCTTAAAAAATCTCCTACTGTCATTTTTTTTGCATTTTCAGCTTGAAGTTCTAAAACTTGAATTATACCATCATCTTTTGCTTTTATGAATAAGCCTTGTTTTTCATCTGCTAATAAAATAGTGCCTGGCATAATTTGAGATAATTTATAGTCATATTCTCTCATTTCCTCATATACTTCTAAAAAGTCTTTATTACTTAAATTTTGCACCTTCCAAAGTTTAAGTTTTTTTTCATTTAAAAATGTATATGCTCCCATAATTGGGTTTAAACCTCTTACTAAATTTTTTATTTCTTTAGCTGTTTTTTCTTCCCAATTTATTTTTGCCATTTCTTTTTCAAGCATTGGTGCCATTGTAAAATCTTTACCTTGCTTTTGTCTTGGTGCATTTCCTTCTTCTACTAGTTTTAAAGTTTCTACTAATAATTCTCCACCAATTATGCTTAAACTATTCCAAAGTTCTCCTGTAGTTTCATCATCACTAATTTCTACTTCTTTTTTTAATATAATGTCTCCTGTATCCATTCCTGCATCCATATACATTGTGGTAATTCCAGTTGTTTTATCTCCATTTAAAACAGCCCATTGAATTGGAGCAGCACCTCTATATTTAGGAAGAAGTGATCCATGTACATTAATGCAGCCTAGCTTTGGTATATTTAGCAATTCTTGTGGCAAAATTTTTCCATAAGCTACTACACAAATAACATCTGGATTTAATTTTTTTATTTCATTTAAGAATTCTTCATTTTTTCTTACTTTTTCTGGCTGATATATAGTAAATCTTTTTTGAGTAGCATATTCTTTTACAGGAGATGCTATCATTTTCATGCCTCTGCCTTTTGGCTTGTCTGGGTTTGTTACAACAGCTAAAATATTATGTCCCGCTTCTGTAATTTTTTGCAAAGATTCTTTTGCAAAATCTGGTGTTCCCATAAATACAATATTAAGCATAATATTATAGCCCCCTTTCACTATTTATTTTTTTCATCATCTGGTTCTACATATTGCAAAGTACCAGGAATAATTTTATCTACAAATAAAATTCCATCTAAATGATCTATTTCATGAGAAATTGCTTGTGCAAGAAGTTTTTCTCCTTTTAATTTTATCTTTTTTCCATTTTCGTCTAATGCTTCTATAGTAACTTCTAAAGGTCTTATTATTTTTGCAAATTGGTTTGGAAAGCTTAAACATCCTTCTTCTACTTCTTGCTCACCCTTTTGTTTAATTATTTTAGGGTTTACTAATTTTATTGGTCCTTTATCATCATATAAATCAATAACTACTAATCTTTTTAAAAGACCTATTTGAGGACCAGCTAAACCAACCCCATTGTAGTTATGAAGTGTATCTACCATATCATCTAATATTTGCCTAATTTTATCATCTACTACTTCTACTTCTCTTGATTTTTTTCTTAGGATTTCATCTCCATCTTCTCTTACAATTCTAATTGCCATTGTTAGTGCCCCCTTTTTTATATTTAATATGTCCCAAAAGTGACAGTTTGTCGCCTTTGTACCTGTCCCAAAAGCGACAAAACTAATACCAACTATTTGGATTTAAATCTATTATAACTCTAGTATTCCCAGTTTTGCTTTCTTTTTCTAAGCTATATTTATTTAGTACATCATTCATTAAATTAATTATTTCATCATTATATTTGCATTTTATAATTATGCGGTAACGATATTTATTTTTTATTTTATCAATTGGTGCTGGCATTCCTTGATATAGTATAATTCCCAAATTTTCCGTTAATACTCTATTTTTTAAGTAATTATGTATTTTTTTTGTAACCTGCTGTCCTTCTTTACTACTTTTGGATGTAATTCCAATTACTATTATATCGCAAAATGGCGGATATTTCAATTTTTTTCTCATTAGAATTTCTGTATTATAAAATAAATTATAGTCTTGTTTCTTTGAACACTCTATACTAAAATTATCTGGATTATATGTTTGTATTATTACTTTGCCCTTATCTTTTTCCCTTCCTGCTCTTCCAGCTACCTGTGTTAAAAGTTCAAATGTTCTTTCATTTGCTTTAAAATCGTCTATATTTAAGCTTGTATCTGCTGCTATTACACCTACTAAAGTAACATTTGGAAAATGATGTCCTTTTACTACCATTTGAGTTCCTATTAAAATATCTATTGGTGTATTTTTAAAGGCATTTAAAATTTCTTCATGTGAATTTTTCTTTGTAACAGTATCTACATCCATTCTAATTGTACTTGCCTCTGGAAAAAGCATATGAATTTGTTCTTCTAGTTTTTGTGTTCCAGCACCAAAATGTTTTATATTTTTGCTATGACATTCTGGGCATTCTTTTAAAAGAGGTATTTCATAACCACAATAATGGCATTTTAGTTTTTGTTCTTTTGCATGATAAGTTAAAGTAATATTACAATTTTTGCATTTTATAGTATTTCCGCAGTCTCTACACATTAAAAATGTAGAAAAGCCTCTATGATTTAAAAATAATATAGTCTGTTTTTTTGCTTCAAGATTTTCTTTTATAGCTTTATTAAGCGCCCCACTAATCATTGACTTATTTCCATTTTCTAATTCAAGTCTTAAGTCTACTATTTGAACATCTGGTAAGCTTCCATTATTAGCTCTTTTAGTTAGTTCTAGTAATGTAATTTTGCCCTCTTTTGCTTTATAAAAAGTATCTAAATCAGGTGTTGCACTTCCTAAAACTACAGGAATATTTTTTTCTTTTGCTAAATATGTAGCAATTTCTTTTGTATTATATCTTGGTGCCATTTCTGATTTATATGATTGGTCATGTTCTTCATCTATAATAATTAAGCCTAAATCGCAAGCAGGTGCAAAAATTGCTGAACGCGCACCTATTATAATTTTAGCTGTTCCGTTTTTTATTTTATTCCACTGGTCAAAGCGTTCTCCTACAGATAATTTACTATGAAGCACAGCAACTGCATCTTCTCCAAAACGTGAAATAAATCTATCTACAGTTTGTGGTGTTAATGAAATTTCTGGTACTAACATCAGGCTTGATTTTCCTTCATTTAATACCTTTTCTATTAATTGTATGTAAACTTCGGTTTTTCCGTGAGCCGAGTTACTCCAAATAGTAAAAATTCTGAATATAACTTATCATCTATTGCATCACTAATAGTCTGAAAAGCATTTTGCTGTTCATTTGTTAATTTTAGTTTTTTACTTTTCTCTATTTTTTTATGAATAAATGGGTTTCTTTCTACTTGTTTTTCTATAACCTCTACATATCCATTTTTTTCTAAAGTGTTCACTGTGCTTCTTTTAACATCTGCAAATATTTCTATATCTGAAAACAAAGCACCATCATTTTGCATTAAAAAATTTAATAATCTTATTTGTTTATCTGACTTTATTTTTTTACTTTCTATTGCTTCTTCTATTTCATCTACATCTTTTTTTAAATATACAAAAGAAACTGATTTTTCCTTGACTCTATTTGCTAGAATTTTTGTGGCTGTTCCCGGTGGTAGCATTAATTTAATACAATCTGAAATATTACAAAAATATCTTTTAGCCATCCATTTTGCAAGTGAAATAGATTCTGTACTAATATATTCTGTGCCATCTACTCCAGCAATTTCTTTAAGTTTATAAGGTGAATTTTCTTTAATATTTAAAACAAAACCTTCTTCTAAAGTTTTACGATTGCTAAAAGGCACAAAAACTCTACTTCCAATTTGAACTTTTGAAAGTAGATGTTCTGGTATTTTGTAATCAAATACTCTATTTAAATCTTTTGCATTACTATCTAGAATAACCTCTGCAATCATAAGATTTTCTCCTTGTTTTAACATAAGCATATAATATCAAATTTAAGTAAAAAAAGCAAGAAAGCAAAATTGCATAAAAAAATGCCATTAATGGCATTTTAAAATTCTACATCAGTTGAATTATATTCATTTTTTATAATTTCCATAATTATATTAACTGTTTTTTCTAAGTTATTATTTTTTATTACGTAATCATACATGCCTATTTTAGATTCTTCAAAGTCAAATCTATTTAGTCTAAGCTGTATTTCTTTTATGCTTAACTTATCTACTCTTTGTTCTAAACGCTTTTGTAATTCTTCTTTTGGAACTCTTAAAAATATAGTAACTATTTTAACTTCATTTCCTAATAATTTTGTTAAATTTTCTACACCATTTACTTCAATATCTTTTACTATAATTTTGCCATTTGCTATTTTTTCATTTAGTAATTTTTTTGAAGTTCCATAGTAATGTTCATGATGGACACTATATTCATATAGTTCTCCCTTTTTAATCATCTCTTCAAATTCTTCTGTTGTAACAAAATTATAAGTTACTCCTGGTATGTCATTATTTCTAGGGTTTCTATCTGTGTAAGATGGAAGAGATTCTACATTTTCCATTTTCTCAATTAATTCTTTTTTAATGGTATCTTTTCCTGCTCCAGATACACCAGATAGTAATACTAACATACCCTCACCTTACCTTCTGCTATTTCATCTGCTGCTAAAGTAACAGGTGATGGTTCTTCTTTTTTAGTAAGTGGTGTGCTTCCTGCAGCTATTTGTCTAGCTCTTTTAGAAGTAGCTGTTACTAATTGAAAACGATTATCTACCTTTTCTAATAATTCTAATACTGTTGGTTTTACTAACATATATTTTTCCTTCTTTCTATTAATTTTCCTCTATTTCATCTTTTTTAGCTATATCTGTTTCAAATCTTCCTGCTACAGTTTCTGGCTGAACAGAAGATAATACAACATGGTCTGAGTCCATAATTATTACTGCTCTTGTTCTTCTACCACATGTAGCATCTATAGCTCTTCCTTGCTCTTTTGCATCTTGTACAAGTCTTTTTATTGGTGCAGATTCTGGACTTATAATAGCAATAATTCTATTTGCAGAAACACTATTTCCGAACCCAATATTAACTAATTGCATAAATACCTCCTAATTAGCATTATTCAATGTTTTGTACTTGTTCTCTTATATCTTCTAGTTCTGCTTTTAGTTCAATTACCAAATTTGTAATTTCTAGCTTTCCAGATTTAGATCCAATAGTATTTGTTTCTCTGTTCATTTCTTGTACTAGAAAATCAATTTTTTTACCACAAGGTTCATCTGATAACATTAATTTTTCAAATTGTGAAATATGACTTTTTAATCTTGTTAATTCTTCTTCTGTAGAAAATTTATCAGAGTAAATAACTATTTCTTGTGCTAATCTTGTTTGGTCTACTACATCTACTTTTAAGATTTCTTTTATTCTTTCTTCTAATTTTACTACATATTCTTCCACAAGTCCAGTAGATAAATTCGAAATTTCATCGACATTTTTAGCAATAATTTGCAATCTATTTTGTAAATCTTGCTTTATTTTTTCTCCTTCAAGTTTTCTCATTTCTACGAAATTATCTAAAGCATTATCTAAGCACTCTGAAAGTTCATTCCATATTATTTCTAGGCCATCTTCTTCTATTTCAACATTTAAAACATCTGGCATTTTAGAAATTTCTGTAGCACGAAGTCCGCTAGATATATTATTTTCTTCTGCCAAAGCAGAAAGTTCTTCTATATATTTTTTTGCAAGCTCTTTATTTATAATAATGTTTTTTCCCTCTAAGCCATAATTAGCATAATTAATATATACTTCTATTTTTCCTCTAGATACTTTGTTTAAAACTGCTTTTCTTATTTTGTCTTCTAAATATAAAAGATTTCTAGGTGTTTTTACAGTAATGTCTGCATATTTATGATTTACAGAGCGAATTTCTACTAAGTATTCGCGTGATTCTTTTTCTAATTTAGCCCTTCCAAAGCCTGTCATACTATTCATTATTGTTTCCCCTTTTTATTTTTTTAGCATTTCTTTAATAGTAGTTGCTGAGTATTCTTTTTTCATTTTACGATAAATAATAATTGATTTTGCAACATAATAAATACAAAACAAATAACTAATAAGTACTGCTATTGGAATGAATTTATCTGACCACATTAAATTAATATATAATAGTGCCATTGTAACAAACGCTAATACTAAAATTTCTATTCCGTTAACAGCATATCTTCCGCTTTCTCTTTTATATGCAAATTCAAATATAATAATTGCAATAATAAGCATTGCCATACTAAATACTTTTATATCTGTTAAAAATACATTACTTTCAATATTAATAAAGCCTAGAACAATAAAATTAAAATATACAAGTACCATAACTGCTAAAATAATATTTTGAAATAGCTTTTGCAATAAATTTTGTTCTTGTTCTTTTGGCATTTTTTTATTTGCTTTTAGTTCGTTTTTTACTACTTCTTTAATTTCTTCTATTTGCTTTGGTGTAAGTGTTTTTGCTACTTTAGTGCTACTTTCTTCTTGTTTTTCTAAAATTTCTTCTTTAGTAGTGCTATTGCTAGAATCTTCTTTTATAGTTTCCTTTTTTGCAGTAGCTTTTGTTTTTTCTTTTGAGTTTTCTTTTTTAACTGCTTCTTTATTTTCAGTTGTTTCATTTACAGTTTCTTCTAAGACTTCGTTTTTTGCTACCACTTTTGCCTTTTCTTCTACTTCATTATTCTTTTTGCTTTCAGGCTTTTTACTCACTTTTTTTGAGGTTCCTCCTTTAGACTTAGTTATTTTTCTTTCTTCTTTTTGTTCTTTTACATTTGTTTTTTTTGTAGCAGTTTTTGCTGTTTTAGCTGCTACAGATGAACTTCTTTTTTGAACAGCTTTTTTTGTATTACCAGTTGCAATTTTCTTAGTTTTACTAGCTTCCTTTTTTTCACTAAATTCTTCGTTTTCTACTACTTGTTTTTTTGTGGCCATTTTTACTACATTTCCCCCTTATATTTCATATTCATATATTATATTACTTATTATCATAATTGAGGCGGTTTCTGTTCTTAATATTCTTGTTCCTAGTGTTACTACTTTTGCACCTGAGTCTTTTAAGATATCAACTTCTTGTATATCTAACCCACCTTCTGGGCCAATAACAATTCCTATTTTTAAATTTTGTACATTTTTTATGTTTTGAAGTTCTGATTTTAAAGTATTTTTATTTTCATTTTCATAGGCTAAAATTAAAATGTCAAATTCGTTTACTTTTTTAGCTAATTCTTGAATAGTAATTGGATTTTCTATATTTGGTATTATATTTCTTCCACTTTGCTTTGCTGCTGATTCTGCAATTTTTTGCCAACGCTCTATTTTTTTATTTACATCTTTTGCATCTAGCTTTACTACACATCTTTTCATTATAACTGGTGTAATAGTTTTTATTCCAAGTTCTGTATTTTTTTGTATAATATATTCCATTTTATCTGCTTTTGGAAGCCCTTGAAATAATGTTACTTGCACATTTGATTCACTAAAATTTTCTATTTGCTTTAGTATATTACACAAAATTTCTTCTTTGCCAATTTGCTCAATTGTAGCTATGTAATTTGTTCCATTATCTATGTTGCAAATATTTAATTCTTCACCTTTTTTTGCTCTTAAAACTTGAACAATATGTTTTACATCTTCACCAGTAATTTGTATTTTATTATTATTAATTTGATTTGTTTTAATAAAAAATTTAGGCATAAGTTCTCCTAGCTATGTTTTAGCTTTTTTAACATTTTAATTATATCATACTTTTTATATTTTGCAAGAGTTTGAATACTACATTTCTTCTAATATGTCTTCTATGTTAGTAACTAATTTTGCTCCTTGTTTAATTAGTTCATTAGTTCCATAAGAATTATTGCTTGTAATATTTCCGGGTATTATAAATACATTTTTCCCTTGTTCTAAAGCATAGTCTACTGTAATTAAAGTTCCACTTTTTTGCTTTGCTTCTACTACTAAAACCCCATCAGATAATCCACTTATAATTCTATTTCTTGTAGGAAAATTTGTAGGAACTGGCTTTGTGCTTTTTTCATATTCTGTTATAATTGCTCCGCCTTTTTCTATAATATCTACACAATATTTTTTGTGTTCTGAAGGGTAAATATGGTTAAAGCCACTTCCTAATACTGCTACTGTTTTTCCATTTGCTTTTACTGCTCCTAAATGGCTATATATATCAATTCCTCTTGCTAGTCCACTTATTACTACAATTCCTTTTTTTGCAAGTTCATAAGCAAATTTAAAAGCCACTCTTTTACCATATTGGCTTGCATCTCTACAACCAATAATTGCTATTGATGGCTTATTTAATATTGCTTCATCACCAAGCACATATAATTTTGCTGGTGGTGCATAAATTTTATTTAATTTTTCTGGATATTCTTTTTGATTTTGATAAATTGTTTTCATATTGCAATCCTCCGTTTCAAAATATGAAAACCCCCAATTTATCTTTTTTTATGAATTTTTCTATATAAATTTTACACTATAAATTTAAACTTAATTAATAGTGTTTTTAGCTGCCTTAACTACATTTTTCATTAGCATTGCTACTGTCATAGGTCCTACTCCACCTGGAACTGGTGTTATATATGAAGCTATTTTTTCTACGTTTTCAAAATCTACATCTCCTACTAACTTTCCTTCATCATTTCTGTTAATTCCTACATCTATAACAACTGCCGCCTTTTTTACCATATTAGCTGTTACAAATTTTGGCTTTCCTAAAGCTGCAACTAATATATCTGCTTCTTTTGTAATTTCAGCTATGTTTTGTGTTTTAGAATGGCAAATTGTTACTGTTGCATTTGCATTTAATAAAAGTTGAGATAATGGCTTTCCTACAATATTGCTTCTTCCAATTACTACCGCCCTCTTTCCTTGCACATCTATACCGTATTCTTTTAACATTTCCATTACTCCTGCTGGTGTGCAAGAGACAAAGCTTTCTTCACCTATTGCTAATTTTCCAACATTAATTGGATGAAAACCATCAACATCTTTTCTATAATCTATACTATTAAATGCTTCTCTAATATCTAAGTGTTTTGGAATTGGGCTTTGAAGTAATATTCCATGAATATCTTTTCTTTGATTTAACTTTTCTATTAAGCCTAATAATTCTTCTTTTGTAGTTTCTTCTGGCATTAAAAATTCTTCAAAAGCTATTCCTATTTCATTACATGCTTTGCTTTTATTACGTACATATACTTCTGATGCTTTGTCATTTCCTACCATTATTACAGAAAGTTTTGGTTCTATGCCTTTAGTTTTTAATTCATCTACCTCATTTTTTAATTCTAACCTTATTTTTTTAGCTAGTTCTTTTCCATTAATTATTGTAGCCATTTTTTTCTCCTTTTCATTTAACTTATTTTTTGACCTTTTTATGTATGTTATTTAACTGCATCAATTAGTAATATTAGTTGCTGCATTTAGAACATAATACCCTTTAGCATAATTTTACTACTTATTTTTTAATATTATATAGTACAATAATGTTTTTGTAAATAATTTTTAAATTTTTGTCATAAGTTTTGGAATAGCTAATATACATTAAATAAAGTTTAGTACAAACATTTCTTAGAGGGGGTTTATAAATTCATGGAAGAGAATTTAAAATTATATCAAGATATAGCTGAGCGTACAGATGGCGACATATATGTTGGTGTTGTTGGTCCTGTTCGTACACGGTAAATCTACTTTTATTAAAAATTTTATGGATTTGCTGGTTATTCCAAATATTAATAATGAATACAAAAAAGAAAGAGCTAGAGATGAACTTCCACAAAGTGCCGGTGGAAGAACTATTATGACTACAGAACCTAAATTTATACCAAATGAGGCTGTAGAAATTACAATAGGAGATAATTTAAAATTTAAAACAAGGCTTGTAGACTGTGTTGGCTATTTAGTAAATAATGCAATAGGTTATTTAGAAGATGATATGCCTAGAATGGTAAAGACTCCATGGTATGAAGAAGATATTCCATTTGAAGAAGCTGCTGAAATAGGCACTCGTAAAGTAATTGCTGAACATTCTACAATAGGTATTTTAGTTACTACTGATGGAAGCATTACAGATATTCCAAGGGAAGACTACATTAACGCAGAAGAAAGAGTTGTAAATGAACTAAAAGAATTAAATAAGCCTTTTGTTATTGTTTTAAATAGCAATGATCCATTTTCAGATTATACTAAAGATTTAGCTAAAAAACTAGAAGATAAATATGGTGTTTATGTTATTCCTACAGATTGTGCTCATTTAGATTTAGAAGATATTGATGATATATTCGGAAAAATTTTATATGAATTTCCAATTGAAACTATTAATTTAAATTTTCCTAGATGGGTTGATGGCTTGCCTGATGAGCATTGGTTAAAAAAAGAATTATATGAAGAAATTCAATCTGCTTTTTCTAATATACATATCTTAAAGGAAATTAGTAATGGAGTTAATATGCTTCAAAATACAAAAGTTATTACTAGTAGTTCTTTAGACGAAATAAATCTTGGAGATGGCAGTGTTCAAGTTAAAATTCAGCTTTTAGATGAATTATTTTACCAAGTATTAACAGAAATTTCTGGTGTTCAAATAGATAATGAAAGTGCTTTGTTCAGTACAATGACAGATTTTGCAAAAGTTAAAAAGCAATATGATAAAATTTCGTATGCTTTAGAGCAAGTAAAAGCTACAGGTTATGGAATTGTTACTCCTTCTATTGATGAACTTATTTTAGATGAACCAGAAATGGTTAAACAAGGCTCTAGATTTGGCGTAAAATTAAAAGCAAAAGCTCCAAGTATACACATGATAAGAGCAGATATAGAAACAGAGGTATCTCCTATTGTTGGAAGTGAAAAACAATCAGAAGATTTAGTAAACTATTTGCTTTCTGAATTTGAATCTGATCCTAAAAAGATTTGGGAATCTAACATTTTTGGTAAAAACTTGCATGAGCTTGTAAATGAAGGACTTCAAAATAAGCTTTCTAGAATGCCAGAAGATGCACAAGCAAAATTACAAGAAACACTAGAAAGAATTGTAAATGAGGGTAGCGGTGGATTAATTTGTATTATTCTTTAAAGTTTATTATTTCTTAAATGTATCGGAAAACGACTATGTCGTTTTCCGATATTTTAAATTTATTTATATCATGCTATTTACTTTTTTTGTAGCATATTTCGTATGACAAATTTCGGCATTTTTTACTATACAATAATTGTATTATAGCTTAAATAGTACTAGTTTTCTTGTTTTTCAAAAAAATGAATACTTTTTCATTTTCTGGAAAACAATATAGTAAAATGTATATTTTGTAAAATTAATCTTGTTGTATAGGCTATTCTATTCAATAAGAAATTAAACTTATAAAGGAATGATAAAATGGAACAAGAACATTCTAATTCTAGTTTAAAAGATAAAATAAACTCTGCTTTAAAGCATTTTTTTGATGATTCTAATAAATATGATTATAATTTTACACTTTCTAATCCTAGCGAAAATTTGAAATCTAAAGATCAGGAAAATTCTAAAGAAAATGAAAATAAATTTGAAGTTAAAAATATTTTTCCAAGCCTTTCTGTTACACTTGAATATATTAAAGTAAAATACAATACTTTAATTAATAGTGATATTATACTTCGTGAATTTACATTAACTGCTAGAAATAGGCAGTACAAAGCCCTTCTATTTTTTATTGATGGTATGGTAGACTCTGAGCTTATTAATAATAATGTGCTAGAAGCCTTAATGATGCGTAACAGAGCTAATATGTTTAATAGAGATCAAGAACAGGTTATATCTGAGGCTAAAACAAATAATATTACTGTTAGAAAAGTAAAAAAATTCAATCTTGAAGACTATATTTTAGATAGCTTACTTCCTCAAAATAATGTAAAAAAAGTTTCTACTTTTGATGAAGCTTTTTCAGGAGTTAACATTGGAAATTGTTTACTATTTGTAGATACAATTGATGTAGCATTTGATATTGATGTAAAAGGCTTTAAGCAAAGGGAAATAAATACTCCTAATAATGAAGTTATTATTAAAGGTCCTCAAGAAGCTTTTGTTGAAAACATTAGGACTAATACTTCACAACTTAGAAGAATGGTAAATAATAAAGACTTAATTATTGAAAGTATAGAAATTGGTAAATTAAGTAAAACCAAATGCGCTATTTGTTATATAGATAATATTGCAAATAATGATTTAGTAGCAGAAGTAAAATACAGAATGAGTAATTTAGAAATAGATTCTTTACTTTCTTCAGGAGAACTTGAACAGCTTATAGAAGAAAACAATAAACATAGTATTCCTCAAGTATTGTCAACAGAAAGACCTGATAAAGCTACAAAATATTTATATGGTGGTAGAGTTGCAGTTTTAATTAGTGGTAACCCATATTGTTTAATTATGCCAGCTACTTTTATTGATTTTATTTCTTCTCCAGAAGACACCAACTTAAAATTTCAATTTTCTAATTTTCTAAAATTTTTAAGGTTACTTGCAATTTTTATTACAATTTTTTTACCAGCTTTTTATGTTGCAATTACAGGATTTCACCAAGAACTGCTTCCAACAGAACTGCTATTTTCTTTAATGGCTTCTAAAGAAAACGTTCCATTTCCTGTAATATTTGAAATTTTAATAATGGAAATTTCATTTGAACTTATTCGTGAAGCAGGTTTAAGAGTTCCCTCTCCACTTGGTTCTACAATAGGAATTGTTGGTGCTTTAGTAATACGGACAAGCTGCTGTTAGTGCTAGTATTGTAAGCCCTATTTTAGTAATTGTAGTTGCAATTACAGCTGTTGCATCTTTTGCTATACCAGATTTTTCATTTGGTTTTCATTTAAGATTAATGCGCTTTATATTTATATTTTTAGGGTATATTGCAGGCTTTTTTGGAATTGCACTTGGAATTTTTGTTTATTTATGTATTTTAACTAACTTAAAATCTTTTGGAGTTCCATATATGGCTCCATATGCTCCTGTTACAAAAGTAAATTCAAATGGCTACTTTTTAGATCCGGTTTGGAGAAGAGAAAAAAGAGCAGATTATTTAAATACTAAAAAAGAAAAAGCTCAAAATCATATTAGTATGAAATGGAGATATAAATAATTTTAGAAAGGAAACTTTTATTATGGCAGATAAAAAAATAGGAAATTTTGAAGCAATAGCACTTATTTTAACAGTTATAGTAAATCATGTTGTATTAAATTTGCCTAAAAATATAATAGCTTCTAGTTCTTCTAGTAGCATTATAAATGTTTTATTTATTAGTATTATTGCTGTTTTAATAGGATATTTTGTGTGCAAATTGCTTGAAAGATTTCCAAAATTAGATATTTTAGACATTGCAAACTTTCTTGGTGGAAAGTGGCTTAAAATACTTACAGGAATATTATTTTTAGGTTATTTTCTTTTTACAGTTAGTGTTGTTCTTAGAAGTTTTTCAGAAGGACTTAAAATAATTTTCTTTCCTAGAAGTCCTGTTGCTGCAATTATGATACTTTTTTTAATTACTATTATTATAACTAATAAAATAGGTTTTCAAGCAATTGTACGTTCTAACCTTTTTATGATGCCTATTTTTATATTTACTATTTTATTTATATTTTTTGCTAATGTTGGAAATTTTACAGTACAAAGAATGTTACCACTACTTGGTAATGGCGCATTTACAACATTTTTTTCAGGGTTAAGTAATTTATTTGCATTTGGTGGTTTTGCGTATTTATATTTTTTACCACCATATTTAAAAGATGATAAAGGCTTAAAAAAGATAACATTTGCATCAATTATTATATCAGGTATTTGCTTATTATTTAGTGTAGCAACATTATTATTTTTATCTCCAAATAGCGTTATTACAGAAGAAGTATTTCCTTTGTATTTAGCTTCAAGAAATATAGAATTTGGTAGATTTTTTCAAAGATTAGACGCAGTATTTTTATTAATTTGGATAATATCACTTACAGCTTATTTAAGTATTAGTTTTTCATTTGCTACAAGGGTATTTCAAAAACTATTAAATTTTGAATACACAAAATGGTATACTGCTTTATTTTGCTTATTTATATTTGGATTTGCATTAATTCCAAAAAATATGTATGAACTTATTTTTGTTGAAAATGTAATCTATCAATATGTTGTTTTGATTTTAATATTTGGTATAAGTTTAGCATTATTAGTATTTGCTAATATTAAGTATAATTTACTTGAGAAAAAGAAAGGAGCTGTTTCAATTGATAAAGCATCTATATAAATACCTTATAATAATTATTATTGCAATAATATTTGCTTACTGTTTTGTTGGAGCACATAGTGCACAAAGTATAGATGACTTAGCTTATGCAGTTGCTATTCGGTTTTGATGTTGGAGATACAGAACGTATAAAGGTTACTTTTCAATTTACAATGCCAAATTCTAGCGGTGAAAATAATCCTGGCGAAACAGCTCCATCTGTTATAGATACTGTTGAGGCTGCATGTATTGAATCTGCTGTTAATTTAGTAAATACTTTTGTTAGTAAAGAAGTAAATTTATCTCATTGCAAAATAGTTGTGTTTTCGGAAGAAATGGCAAAGCAAGGAATTAGTAAAGAAATATATAGTTTAATGAATAAGGTTGAAGTTAGACCTGATACTAACATTATTATTAGCACTAGTACTGCTGAGGAATACATTACAAGCGTAAAGCCAAGTTTAGAGAATTTAGTAGCTAAGTTTTATGAAATTCTACCTCGTTCTAGCGAATATACAGGCTACACTTCTGATATTCATTTGATTGACTTTTTTAATAAATTAGAAAGTATGTCAGAAGAACCTATTGCAATTTTGCGGTAATCCTGTTTCTTCTAAATCTTCTGGTGATTCTGAGAATAAAGAAGGTTCTTCATCAAAAGAAAATAACTTGCAAGCAGATAACGGTATAGAAAATATAGGTTTAGCAGTTTTTAAAGGAGATAAATTAGTTGGAGAACTAACTAAAACTGAAACTTTAAGTAACTTAATTATAACAAATAAGCTAAAAAGTTGTAGGCTTTCTATTCCAGACCCAGAAGACGAAAGCAAGGCAATTGATTCATATTTAACATTAGATACAAAACCTCAAATTAAAGCTTCTATTGTAAATGGAACACCATATGTTAAGCTTAAAGTAAAAATGAATGCAAGAATTTCCTCTATTAATGAAATTGCAAGCTATATACCACAAGAAAAGATTGATAAAATTGAAGAATCCGCTTCTCATTATTTAAGAGTTCATCTTTTAAACTATTTATATAAGACCTCAAAAGAATTTAAATCAGATATTTCTGGCACTGGCAAATACGCAATTAGTAATTTTAAAACACGCTCTGAATATGAGAATTATAACTGGCTTGATAATTTTCAAAATGCTTTTTTTGATGTAGAAACAGAAGTTAAGGTTAAGTCTAGCTTTTTATTAACTGGAACCTAAAATTGTTTATAATAGTAAATTTAATTTTTATTTTTTAAGCAAAGAGAGGAATTAATTTAAAAATGATTGCAGTTTTTTTAGTTATTATATTTTCAATTGTAGCTTCAGTAGAAAGTGCTGCTTATGGTATTTATGAAATTAGTTTAAATAAAAATAAGGTTGGTGGAATTATTTTATTAGTGCTTTCTTTAATTGGCTTATTTTTCCCTATACTAATTTATTTATCAAGATAGCACGTAGATTTAATATATATAAGATGATTTTTAGGCTGTAAATATAGAAGCGTCAAAGCTTTTATTCCACACAAAAAGACCTTTGTTTTAAAGGTCTTTTTGCGGCTTTTTAAAGTCATGTTAGCTTCCAAAGTATAACAGAAATCTCATATTTCTTGCTCCGTTAGTAATCATATAATTACAGTGTTTTATTACATCTTCACATTCACTAAGCTTGTTTTGCAAAATATTATATTGGCTTGAATACTCTTGAAGTTCTGAAATGGTTACACTTTCCTTATTTGCCATATCATTTTGAAGTCTTTCGATTTGTTCTTCTAAAGTTTGCTTTTCAACTTCGCGCTCATTTAATTCTGTTGGAGCCATAGCACAACACATATAATAACACATACCAGCTAAGACTACAGAAATGGCAAGTACGAAGATACACGCAACAAATATACCACGATAGTCTTTATTAGAAAAATCAAAAAATTTCTTCTTGTGCTTTTTGCAAAATATTGCCCGCGATACCAACACGACTACCAAAATTGCTGTTATTCTTTATATATGTTAAAACCAAAAAGTAAGAAGGAAATTTCCATCTCACTATTTAGTGAAATAAAATTAATAATATAGGCAATTTACCCATATTCAAATATATTATACCATAATTTTACATAATGTTCAAGGTTAAATAGAATATTAATACTTCTTTAGTTACTAATTAATGGTTTTATACTTAATAGCTTAAATAGTACTAGTTTTCTTGTTTTTCAAATGCCCGTTGCTAGACAGAGATCTCAAAGAAGAAGGTTCAGAACGGGACCTCTCAAAACTGCGAAAAATAGTACTATTTAAGCTTTAATGTGATTATAACTATTTTATTTTGTAGATTAGCTTTCTTCAAATACCTTTTCAAAGTCAATTCTTCTAGAAAGCTTGTCTGCATATTTTACTCTAATTTTTATTCTATCTCCTATTTTATAGGTTATTTTCGTACGTTCACCTTGCAAAATTTTTCTTTGTTCGTCATAAATAAAATAGTCATCTTCTAAGTCATCAAATCTAATTAATCCCTCTACTGTATTTTCTAACTCAACAAAAATTCCAAAAGATGTAACACTAGATACTATTCCATCATACTCTTCCCCTATTTTATTTTGCATAAACTCTGCCTTTTTAATATCTTCTGCATCTCTTTCTACCTTTTGTGCTATTTTTTCACACTCTGAAGAATTTTTAGCATACCTATTAGATTGCTCATTATATTTTACTATTTCCTCTTCTTTTAACTGATAGTTCGTTTCTAAGTATTTTGAAATAATACGGTGTATAAATAAGTCTGGGTATCTTCTAATTGGAGAAGTAAAATGGCAATAATATTTACTTGCTATACCAAAGTGTCCTTTATTTTCACTTTCATATTTTGCTAATTTTAACGTACGTAAAATTAAATTAGAAACTACTCTTTCTTCTGGCTTTCCTTTTACTTTATCTAAAACATCTGCAAAAGCTTTTGGATGCACGGTATCTCCGGTTGTTTTTATTTTGTAACCTAAGTTCCATAAAAATGTATTTAGGTCTTTTATTTTATCTAAATCTGGCACTTCATGAACACGATAAATAAATGGTGCCTCTAGCCAATAAAACTTTTCTGCAACTGTTTCATTTGCTGTTAGCATAAATTGCTCTATAATTTCATTTGAAAAATACATATCATATTTTTTTACATCTATTGCTATTCCATTTTCATCTAATATAATTTTGCTTTCTGGTATATCTAAATTTAAGCTACCAGCAATGTTTCTTCTTTTCTTTAAAATATTTGCTAATTCTTCCATTAGTTTAAAATGTTTAACATAGTTTGAACATTCTTGCAATAATTTTTCCTTTTCTTCTTTTGTATATAGTTCTTTCTCGCCTTCGTTATTAGCCTCATTTAAAATAGCTTGTACCTCTTTATATCTCATTCTTCTTGTTACATTTATTATACTTTTTTGAACATCAGAAGAAACTACAAAGCCATTTTTATCTATTTCCATTAAAACAGTTATTGCAAATCTATCTGTTTTTTGGTTTAAACTACATATTCCGTTTGATAATTCTTTAGGAAGCATTGGAATTACCCTATCTAGCATATATATGCTTGTACCTCTTAATAATGCTTCTTTATCTAATTTTGAATCTTCCTTGACATAGTAGCTTACATCTGCAATAGAAACATTTAATAAATAATTGCCATTTTTTAGTTTTTCTACTGCAACTGCATCATCTAAATCTTTAGCATCTTCTCCATCTATTGTAAATATTTCTTTTTCTCTTAAATCTAGTCTATTTGGAATATCTTTCTTAGCTATTTCTTGTTTAATAGATTTTGCTTCATTTATAACAGGCTCTGGAAATTCATAAGGTAAATTGTATTCTTTTACTAATGAAAGCATATCAACGCCTGCTTGATTTACGTTTCCTAAAACTTCTATTATTATACCTTCTGCGCTTTTGTTTCCTTTTGGATATTTTGTAATTTGCGCAACTACCTTTTGTTTATTTTTTACTTTTTTAGAGTTCTTTTTTGAAATATATATATCTGTATTTATTTTTTTATCATCTGGCACAACAAAACCGAAGTTTTTACTTTTTTGAAAAACTCCTACAATTTTATCTTTATTATGGTTTAGTACTTTTATTATTTTGCCTTCTTTATGTTCTTTTCTAGGATCATTTTCTATAATTTTTATTAATACTTCGTCTTCATCTATGGCCTCACCAGTGTTTCCTCTAGAAATATATATTTCATTTTCTTCATCTTCAATCTTTACAAAGCCAAAACCTTTTTCATTTCCTCTAAAAATTCCTGTAACTTCTCTTTTCATTTTTCTCCTTTTCTGTCGCGGTTTGGGACGTTTGTTAAAGCGACACTTTGTTGTTTTTGTGACAGAGGTTTTAGTTTATTTTTTTGAACATATGTCCCAGAGGTGACACTCTGTCGCTTTAACAAACGTCCCAAACCGCGACAAACAAAAAATGACAGAAAACTAAATTTTCTGCCATCTTTTTTTGTTTATACTAGATATAGGATTCCTAAGACAACTGCTAATATAACAAAAACAATTCCTAAAATAATTGTCCATCTTTTTAGCTTGCCTTCCTTTGTTCTTCCCTTATTTTGCTCATAAAAATTATTGGTTGAAGAACCTGTAATTGTTCCTGAAGCTCCTGATTTTTCTTTATTTTGTATAGTTGCTAGTATTATTAAAGCAATACATACAACTATATATACACCTAATATAATGTATTTTACTATTTCCATTTCTACACTCTCCTATATTTGTCTTCTTAAAGCCCAATATTTTTAAGCAATTTTTAAACTAGTTTTAAAATAACAACTTCTGCATTATCTCCTCTTCTTGGTCCAGTTTTAAGAATAGTTGTATATCCTCCAACTCTTCCTTGATATCTAGGAGCAATATCATTAAATAACTTTGCAGTTAAGTCTATATTTTTTCCTTCGCTGTCTTTTACTTTATTAATCATTTTCATCATTTTTCTTCTAGCATTTAATCTAGATGGCATATCTTTTTGTCTTTTTTCAGTAGTTTCTTCTTTTACTACTTTTAAATATTCTTTGCCATTTTTGCTTTTTACAAGTTCTGTAACTTTATTTCCTTTGCTATCTAATTTTGCTTTAGAAACTTTTACATCTACCATTTCAAAATTATCTTTTTCTTTTATAGCTAAGGCAATTAAGCTATCTGCAATTGATTTTACTTCTTTTGCTCTTGTTTCTGTTGTTTCTATTTTTTCATGTAATATTAAATCAGTTGTTAATGTTTTAAGCATGGCTAATCTAATATCTGTTGTTCTACCTAATTTTCTATTTGTAGCCAATTTATTTCCCTCCTTCTAGCTATTATTCTTCTTCTTTGGCAAAATCTAATCCTAATGAATGTAATTTATTAGTTACTTCATCTAAAGATTTTTTACCAAGATTTCTTACTTTCATCATATCAGCTTCTGTTCTGTTTGTTAAATCTTCTACTGTAGAAATACTAGCTCTCTTTAAACAGTTGAATGATCTAACAGATAATTCTAAGTCTTCAATAGACATTTCAAGAACTTTTTCTTTCTTAGATTCTTCTTTTTCTATCATAACTTGAGTATTTTTTGTAGCTTCAGATAAATCTATAAATAATTCTAAATGCCCTGTCATAACTTTTGCAGCTAAGCTTAAGGCTTCATCTGGTTTTAAAGAACCATTTGTCCAAACTTCAATTGTTAATTTATCATAATCTACCATTTGTCCAACCCTAGTATTTTCTACTGAGTAATTAACTTTCTTTACAGGTGTATATATAGAATCAATTGGAAGTACACCTAAAGCTTGGTCTGGTTTTTTGTTCTTTTCTGCGTTGTTATAGCCTCTTCCTTTATCTGCAGTTAATTCCATAACTAAATGTCCACCATCTGAAACTGTTGCAATATGTAAATCTGGGTTTAGAACTTCTATAGTTCCATCTGTAATAATATCTCCTGCTTTTAATTCTCCAGGTCCCTTAAAATCAACTCTTAATACTTTTTCTTCAACATCATCTTGTTTTAAATTAACACTTTTTAAGTTGATTATAATTTCTGGAACATCTTCTACTACATTTGGAATTGTAGCAAATTCATGTAATACACCATCAATTTTTACACTTGT
>CANQPV010000009.1 GCA_947625825.1 uncultured Clostridia bacterium
GAATAAAAGGAACAACATATACAATAAATATAGCAAATTCAGGAATAGATTTTACGAAATATGCTTTAAAAGTAGAAGATGAAGCAGTAATGACTACATTACAGGATTTCAAAGATTATGGAGAATTAAAAGCAAAAGGTAATATGTGGATGACTGGAGACAAAACACAAACAGGAGGGGGAGGAACAAGTGCAACCGCACAGCAGATGTTTGAGCATTCTTTAGATGAAGAACATCTAAAAATAAATAGCATAAAAGTAAGCTATGAAGGAAACATATGTAAAATAACAATATCCGAATCCTTTAAAAATTTAGAAAGCCTACCAGATGAAAAATTTCAAGAATATACAGTAGAGGAAGGTGAAAAAATAACAGTAGTATCTAACGGAATAAAATTTAAATTAGTACCAACAGAAAAAACATTAGTAGCAAAGGGAAAATCCTATGTTGGATATTACGCAGATACAGATGGAGATAATGAGGCCGATGGAATAATATATGCAGATTTAGCGGTAGGAGGTTCGGGTACTTGGGGAACTAATGGTAATGGAACCTATACGATACCAAAATTAAATATATCAGACTTAAAAGAATATATTGAAATACCTAATAGCAGCCACCAAGAGACCGGATTTGGAACGAAACCAATACTACAAGTAACAAGTGGAGGAGGAACAAAGGAAAGATTTTATGTAATGGCACTAAATGACATAGACGGAAAAGTAAATGAAACATATTGTAGTTGGTGGAGTGCGGCAAGCGGAAAGATATCTACTTCTCTAACATCAGAAGATTTTGGAAAAGGAAAAGAAAATACGGACAAAATAATGGCTGAATGGGATAAAAAAACATATGCACACGATAGTGATTCTTTATATAAAGATATATGGGGACAAATAAAAACAGAATATACTAAGGGCTGGTTTGTTCCATCGAGAGCTGAATGGTCGGCATATGTACAAGAACTAGGAATTACGAGCAGTAATTATTTCAATAAAAACCTTAGCGACTATTACTGGTCGTCGTCGGTCAACGGTTCTAATAACGCATATGCCGCCGACTTAAGTGGTGGCTTTATAGAACCCAGCGGTGAGTTATATGTTGTGATCCCGGTTCGCCTCAGCGCAACTTTCTAATTTTGTAAAATCAGAAAGAGGCACTGCATTATGTAAATAGCATAGAAAAAACAAGTCCCATTGCTCGTTTTCAAGCACTTAGGGCCAAGTTAGTTTTAAAAATATGTGCCATGTTATATAGGTAGCATATGCATTAGAAACCAGAAAAATCTTCAAAAATTTAATTAATATTTACTAGACAAATATATTTTGTTACTATATAATAAAAAATATAAAAAGATTTGCAAAAAATAAATAAATATATTTTTAAAATTATAAAAACAAAGGAGAAGTAAATATTATGATAGTAGATGGAAAAGGAAACATGTTTGAAGACAGAAGAAAAAATAAGCAAGATAGAAGAACTATAGAAGGAAGTAAAGATAGCAATAATAAAGAAAGAAGAAAAAACGATAGAAGAAAAGCACCAGAGCAAGTAAAGAAACATGGCTATATAAAATAAAAAAAGTGACCTTACCCTATGTACATTTTGCTTCGCCAATATTCACAGACTTAAATAAAAGACCTAAGCATTTTGCTTAGGCCTTTTTTGAAATTATGAGTGCTCTTGCCGAAATCTCCTGCGCGCTTTTGCAATTTTTTCAAATAATTCGTCTACAAGCAACTCATTGCATGAATCATACGATAATGCTTTTTCATTTAAGACTTCAACAATATCGTCTTCCACCATGCAATTGCACGTAGTGTAAAGCAAAGTTCTGTGAAGTAAGCTACAAGTTATAGCATATTCAAAACAAAACTGCTTTTTGCTAAGAGAAGAACAGGAGTACATTTTAGTAATCCTAATAGCTTCTTCATCTGAAAGCATAAAAACTTTCCGTGCAGAGATTACTTGCTTATACTTTTTATTGAAACAATATATAGCTGCTTCTTTGCCTTCATTTGAATGCCTAATAGCACGCTCTTTTATTGATTCCAAAATTGCATAAGCAACATCGCTTTCAACTATGCAGTCAGAAATTGCTTTGTAAAGTAATTTCTTTAGCATATCAGTGCTTATTTCATGAATTTCTGCACATTGACTTGCTATTGGATTTTTAGAGTAGCTAATTGCTATGTCTCTAATTTCAGTACGAGAAAAATCTTTTAGATATTTTCTCATGAGAAATGCTCCTTCCTTGATGTATTTTTTTATGCACTCAAATTTCAATATACAAAGTATAGTAATAATTATACTACTTATTTAATATTATGTCAATTAGCAGCATCCACCTCTGCCATTGTTACCGCCACAACAGCAACAAATTAAAACTATAAGAATAATTATCCAAATGCAGTCATCACCACCAAAACCGCATCCACATCCTCTATTTTCTGGCATGAAAATTCCCCCCTTTCAAAAAATGTACTAATTCTTAATTGAACCATTAGTTATTGCATCCACAGCCGTTATTTCCACAACAGCCATTGTTACCACAACAGAAAAGTAACAAGAAAAGGATGATAAACCATAAAAGTTCTCCGTTATTACCACAGCATCCCATTTTTCATACCTCCTATGAATTTATTTTTTTGGTTCTTTCGTATGGTATATAGTATTCGTGGTATTTAAAAAGTGTTACAAATGAAAAAAGAAAAAAATGTCTAAAAAACTATACAAAAAATAATAAATAATGATATAATTGTTACAATTAATACATTAAAAAGTTCGCCACATGCCCAAAGTTTAGACTAAAACATATATAAATTACTGGTGGCTACTATATATAAAGTAAAATTGGGGGAATTTAAATGGGAAATATTGTACTATTAGATGACAATACAATAAACAAAATAGCAGCAGGTGAAGTAATAGAAAGACCAGCATCAGTGGTAAAAGAATTAATGGAAAATTCTATTGATGCAGGTGCAAGCGTCATTAAAGTAGAAATAAAAAATGGCGGAATTTCATATATACGTATAACAGATAATGGAAAAGGAATTATGCCAGACGACATGGAAATTGCTTTTGAAAGACATGCAACATCTAAAATTAGAAAAGCAGAAGACCTAGAAACAGTTACATCTATGGGTTTTAGGGGTGAGGCTTTAGCAAGCATTGCAGCAATTAGCAAAATTGAAATGATATCTAAAACATCAGATAATGAAATTGGCTATAAAATAGAAATAGAAGGCGGAAAAGTTGTAAATAAAGAAGAAGCAGGCTGCCCAAAAGGAACAATAATTACTATTCAAGATTTGTTTTTTAATACTCCAGTTAGATACAAATTTTTAAAAAAAGATTTTACAGAAGCAGGCTACATAGAAGATGTAGTTACTAGAATTGCTTTAGTACACCCTGAAATTTCTATACAATTAATTAATTCTGGAAAAACAATTATTCAAACACCAGGAAACAATGACTTAAAAGCCGTAGTTTATAGCATTTATGGAAAAGATATTTCAGAAAATATCTTAGATGTAAATTATGAATATGAAGATATAAAAGTAACAGGTGTTATAGGAAAGCCAGTTATTGCACGTTCAAATCGCTCAAATCAAATATTCTTTGTTAATAAAAGATATATAAAAGATAAAACTTTATCAGGTGCTGCAGAACAAGGCTTTAAAGGTCTAATTACAATAGGAAAATATGGTTTTTTAATATTAAATGTTGAAATTAATCCTAAAAAGGTAGATGTAAATGTTCACCCTGCCAAATTAGAGGTAAGATTTGAAGAAGAAAATAATGTATTTAAAGCAGTATACCATGCTATTAAAGACACATTATTAAAAGGAGATTTAGTATCAGATACTGAAAAAGTAAATGACAATACATCTTTTGAACAAACAATAGCAGTTAATTCAGTACCAATTAACGAAGAAGAACCAAAAAAAGAAAGCTTTACTCATAGTTTATTTAGTAAGTTTTCAAAAGAAAATAGAGAAATTAAACAAGATAAATTAAGCAAAGAATATGAGGAAAATAACGAATTTATAGATAAAGCTGTTCCAAAAGAAAATATAATTGCACAAATTTATGCAAATAACAGTGTTTCAGAAAATACAGAAGATGCATCTTATGAATTACCAACAGAAGGTGGAGTTATAAAGGAATCAGAAAAAATAGCAGAAGCAATTAAAAAGTTAGATAACATTAAATTAGAAAATGATGTTTCAAATTTTGATGAAATGTATACTAAAACCTTTGGAACGCTTCCATCAGAAGCAAGAAAAGCTGTAGAGGAAGAAAAGAAAAATGAACAAAAAATTATACTTCAGCCAGAAGAAATGAAGTCAGTAGAAAATATTTCTATTTTTCAAGATCAAAAAAATGAAAACATTCCAAATTATAAATTTATAGGAATTGCCTTTTCAACTTATATAATACTAGAATTAGAAAATGAACTTTACATATTAGACCAGCATGCTGCACATGAAAGAATTTTATATGAAAAGGTTAAGAAAAATTATTATAGTGACTCAGAAAAAGATTCACAACTTATGATACTTCCAGATGTTATTAATTTATCTCATAAGGAAATGGATATAGCAAAAGAAAATATAGATATGTTTAGGAAAGCAGGCTTTACTTTAGAAGAATTTGGAGAAAACACCATTAAGCTAAGTGGTGTACCAAATATATGCATAGATTTAGACACAAAAGAATTATTTTTAGAAACACTAGATGAAATTAATACAGTAGCAAGAACTGCAAAACAAGAAAAAGAAGAAAGATTTATTGCAACAGTAGCTTGCAAAGCAGCAGTAAAAGCAAACATGGCACTTACTAAGCAAGAAGTAGATGAGCTTATGAAGCAGTTATTAGTACTTCCAAACCCATTTACTTGTCCTCATGGAAGACCAACTGCTATAAAAATGACAAAAACAGATATAGAAAAGAAATTTTCAAGAAGATAGTAATAAAAGGAGAAGTAAACATGATATTATTCATTTATTTATGTATTTTAGTTTTAAATGTATTAGCAGTATTTCTTACATATCGTTTTTTAGGTGAAAATACAGAAAAAAAAGAAAAATTAATATTTGTTATTGTTGGTATTGCAGCAATGTATATGCTTGTAACAGTAGTTTACTGGCTAAGCACAAACAATATTAATTTAGGAGAAGGAGCATCTACAGCGAAAAATTTAATTACCTTTGCTTTTGTACCAGTAAATGCAATTGCAATTTTACCTTTTCTTGCAAGATCTTACTATTATGCTAAAATGGGAAAATTACAAAAAGATCAATTTAAAAATCGTATTATTTTATTAGTTGTTATTTTACTTGTAGTATTAATTATAGAATTTTTCTATTTTAAAAATATTCAAACAGGAATATTAAATATTACTAACTCAAGAACCTAAAGGAGAATTTTATGTCAAAAAAGCCAAAAGTAATTGTAATATGTGGACCAACAGCTTCAGGAAAAACAGGACTTTCCATTGAACTTGCAAAAAAAATTAATGGAGAAATAATTTCTTGTGATTCAATGCAAATATATAAAGACATGAATATTGGAACTGCAAAGCCAACAGTAGAAGAAATGCAAGGAATAAAACATTACATGTTAGACTTTGTTAGTCCAAATAAAAGATATAGTGTAGCAGATTTTAAAAAAGATGCTATATGTGCAATAGAAACAGTTTTATCGCATAGCAAAGTTCCAATTGTTGTAGGGGGAACAGGTTTATATGTAAATAGTTTAGTTCAAAATATTACATATCCAAATATTGAAACAGACTTAGAATATAGAAATTATTTAGAAGAAAGAGCAAAAAAAGAAGGACTAAATACATTATATGAAGAAGCTAAAAACATAGACGAAGATGCAATGAAATCTATTAGCCAAAATGATAAAAAAAGAATTATGAGGGTGCTAGAATTATATCACCAAACAGGAAAAACTAAAACTATTTTGGAAGCAGAATCTAAATTAGAGCCACCAGCATATGACTTTATTGTTTTTGCAATAGATATGGAAAGAGAAAAATTATATGAAAGAATTAACAAAAGAGTAGATATTATGCTTGAGCAAGGCCTTATACAAGAAGTAGAAAATCTAGTAAAAAAATATGAAACTTTGCCAACAGCTATACAAGGGCTTGGCTATAAAGAAGTTATAAGTTACTTAAATGGAAATTTAACAAAAGAAGAAATGATAGAGAAAATTAAAATGGAAACAAGAAGATATGCTAAAAGACAGCTTACATGGTTTAGAAAAGATAAATCAATTAAATGGCTAAATGGACTTATGCCAGTAGATGAAAATATACAATGTATTTTGGAGGAATACAGTGAAAAATAATATAAAGAAAGTAAAATCTAAAAATAAAACTAAAATAAAGAATAATAAAACTTTTATTATAATTTTAATAATATTAGTTTGTATAGCAATTTTTAGTATATATAAAACTATTGTATTTATTCAAAATCCTGTAGATACTTTTAGCCTAGAACAAGGAAATATATACCAAGAAGAAAGAGCAGTAGGTTATATTATACGTGAAGAAACTGTAGTAAAAGGCTCTAATTATAAAAACGGAATGGAAAAAATAAAGCCAGAAGGAGAAAAAGTTGCAAAAGGAGAAGCAATTTTTCGTTATTATTCAAATGGAGAAGATAGCTTAATTAAAAAAATACAAGATTTGGATAAAAAAATAGAAGAAGCAATGGAAAATGAAAACCCTTATCCTACAAGTGATATTAAAGCTTTAGAAAAACAAATTGAGGATAAAATAGAATCATTATACAAAGTTAATGAAATTCAAACAATTTTACAAATTAAAAAAGAAATTTCAGATAATATTACTAAAAAAGCAAAAATTGCAGGAGAATATAGCCCATCTGGCTCATATTTAAAAAAATTAATTAATGAAAGAAGCACTTATGAAAATAAATTAAATGAAGGTTCAGAATATTTAACAGCACCAATTAGCGGAATGGTTTCATATAAAGTAGATGGATACGAAGAGGCACTTACAGCAGAAGATTTTAGCAAATTAAATACAGATTTCTTAGAAGGATTAAATTTAAAAGTTGGACAAGTAGTAGCAGATAGCAATGAAGTTGCTAAAATTATTAATAACTTCGAATGTTATATTGCATGTACATTAAATTCTGAACAAGCCAAAAATGCAAAAGTAGGAGATAAAGTAAATTTAAGACTAACAAATGATACCGAAATTTCTAGTAAAATAGAATATATTTCAGAAGAAAACGATAAAGTTTTAATTGTTTTTAGCATAGATAAGCAAGTACAAGAACTTATTAACTACCGTAAAATTTCTTTTGATATCATTTGGTGGAGTTTTAATGGAAAAAAAGTACCAAATGAGGCAATTGCTTATGAACAAAAAGGAGAAAATAAGGTTGCTTATGTTATTAGAACAAGAGCAGGCTATGAAAGTAAAATTTATATTAAAATATTAAAAAGTAATGATAAATATACAATAATAGATAATTATACAAACACTGAGCTTAAAGAATTAGGTTATACAAGCGAAGAACTGCAAGGAAGAGGCTTACTTACATTATACGACGAAATATTTAGGAAACCGACAGAATAACAATTGCAACCAATAATATTACAAATATGTTACAAATATATTAAGTTATTATTACAAACTAAAAAACTATTGACAATTAGTATAAAAAGTTAGATACTAAATACAGTTAAATGCGAAAGACAAAAAAATAATTAGGAGGTTATAAAACATGGCAGGAGCTATTATGGAAAAAGTTTGGGGTTTATTTGGAATGGATCCAGCAGAAGACAAAGAAGATGAAGAATTAGAAGATTACGAAGATGAAGAAGAAGTAGAAAACGAAGATGAAGAGCAAGAAGAAAGAAAAATATGGGGAAGAAGAAATAATAAAGTTGTAAATATGCCACAAGTTCAACAAGTTAAAATGGTTATTTCACAACCAACTACTTTTGAACAGGCAGCTAATATTTGTGATTTATTAAAACAAAAAAAATCAATTGTTGTTAATTTAGAATATGTTAATAAAGATGTAGCAAGAAGAATTATAGATGTTGTATCAGGAGCTGTTCATGCATTAGATGGACATATGCAAAAAATTTCTAATTCTATAGTATTAATTGCACCTTTTAATTATGATATTGAAAATGAAATGGCAAGAGATGAAATAAAAAATAAGTTATCTGTTTCATGGCTAAGAAATGGCGGAAACAATTAATTATAATACATAACAAAAATAGGAGGAAACAATATGCTTACCCCTTTAGATATTGAAAACAAAAAATTTTCTAAACAAATAGTAAATGGTTATAGTGTTGAAGAAGTAGACGATTTTCTTGATGACCTAACTAAAGATTATGAAAAATTATACAAAGAAGTGGCAGATTCTAAAAATAAATTAGAAGATATGCAAGAAAGTATTTCAAAATATAAAAATATAGAGTCAACTCTTCAAAACACTTTAGTTATGGCACAAAACACAGCTGATGAAGTTAGAGAAGTAGCTAAACAACAAGCAGAACAAATAGTAAATGATGCACAATTAGATGCAAAAAAAGCTATTAGTGAATTAGAACAAGAAATTTCATTAAAAAGAAAAGAACTAGAAGAACTTCAAAAACAGTTTGATGTATATAAAGCCAAAATGGAATCACTTCTAATTTCTCAATTAGAGTTGTTAAAAGAAGTTAATAAAGAATAATTAATAAAAAACAAAAATATAGCACATTATATTTTTGTTTTTTTAATTGACATACTATTTATATTTAGTATATAATACAAATAACAAATTGTGAATTATATTACAAAATATTACAAATACATTAAAATATTGTTACAATTATGTAAAATCTATTGACATATTAGCAGGAAATTATAAAATAATGTATATCATGCAGAGGTACTATGAGAGTAATTAGTGGAACCGCAAGAGGAACAAAATTAAATTCAATAGAAAGCATTTCTACAAGACCAACATTAGATAGAGTTAAAGAATCTTTATTTAATATATTAATGCCTAAAATTCAAAATGCAACTATATTAGACTTATTTTCAGGAAGTGGTGCTATTGCAATAGAATTTTTAAGTAGAGGTGCAAAACAAGCATATTTATGTGAAAAAAATCATCTTGCAGTTAAAATGATATACAATAATTTAGAAAAAACAAAATTAATTTCTAATGCAGTTATTATAGAAAAAGATTATAAAATAGCATTAGAAACAATGCAAAAACAAAATATCCAATTTGATTTAATCTATATAGACCCACCTTATGCACTAAATATTGCAGTTGATTCTGTTAAAAGAATACTATTACTTAATTTACTGAAAGAAAAAGGGTGCCTAATTATAGAAACCGATGATGAAAAACGAGAATTACTCGAATTAGAAAAATTAAACATAAATGTTTATGATATAAGAAAATACGGTAGAGTAAGTCTTATATTCTTAACAGAAAAGAAGCAATAATAAATGCTTTTAATTGAAAGGGGTAAAACAATGGAAATATTTACTTTATTAGAAACATTAGAAGATATGTTAGAAAAAAGTAGGAATGTACCTTTTTCTGGCAAATGTGTAGTAGATAAAGAAGAAATATTAGATATTATTAAAGAAATTAGATTAAAATTACCAGAAGAACTTAAACAAGCTAAATGGGTTAAAGAAGAAAGACAAAGAATTTTAGTTGAAGCTCAAAATGAGGCAGATGAGATTATTAAAGAAGCAGAAAACAGAATTATTTCTATGATAGACGAACATGAAATTACAAGAAAAGCTTATGAAAAGAAAGTTGAAATAATAGAAACTGCAAATGAAATGTCGCGTGAAATTTCAAAGGGAACTAAAGATTATGCAGATAACCTTCTAGCTGGCATAGAGGTTGCACTTCAAGATGCCCTTAAGGTAATTCAAGATAATAGAAAAGAATTAAAATAGTCATATTTCATATAAAAAATACAAGAAATATATAAACCAAAAGTTTCGGAAAGTCAGTGGTCGGAGGTCAAAATTGGATTTCCGGTATCACTGATTTTTTGCTGTATAGGAAAAATCAAAGTTTTTTTAATATACAAATTGTATCAAAAAAAGTTTAACCTTATTTAATTATGCAAAATTTAGAAATTAACTTAATTAGCAAATGAGGAGGAAATTAAAGTTGGCAAGAAGAGCAAAAAGAAAGAAAAATAAAATAGATGTTAATGTAGCTGTAGTTTTGTTAGTACTAATTAGCATATTATTAATGCTTTTAATTTATGCAAAATCAGGTAATATTGGAAAAGTTTTAAGCCCTGCTTTAGGTGGAATTATGGGCTTTATAAAATATATTATTCCACTTGGAATGCTACTTATTGCAATTTATATGACAAGAAATGATAAAGAATATATTGTAGGTAAATTAGTACAATATGGAATATTCTTAATTTGTATTGCTACAATGCTTAGTATTTTTCAAATAGGCAATGGCTCTGGAAAAAATATATCTATAAATCAAGAATTTAATGAAATTTTAGATCAGGCATATACCTTAGGTCAAAAAGATATTGGTGGTGGAGTAATAGGCTCTATTATTGCAGTGCCATTAATTAAAGCATTAGGAGAAACAGGTGCAGCAATATTAACACTTGGCATTTCCATTATTTTATTAGTATTTATTTTTGGAATTAGACCAGCAGAAATGATTAGCAATCTTATAGATGAACTTCAGGCAAGTAAAGCAGAAGCATTAGAAGAAAGAAAGCAAAGATATGAAAAAAATGGAGCAATATTAGAAGAAAAAAGAGAATCTAAAAAGGAAAAACGTTTAAGAGAAAAGCAAGAAGCAGAAAAATTAGCATCACAATTTGCTAATCAGTTAACTATAGATTTAGATGAACAAGAGGCAGGGCAAAAATATAATCATGATGAAGATGAACTAGATATTCCTTTCTTTGGAAAGAAAAAGCAAGATAAAAAATTACAAACAATTGAAGATATTGGAGAAAATAAACCATCCAATGATTCTTCACCAAATGTAATAGATGCAAATTTATTTAAGCAAGTAGAAGAGCAAAAGGAAGATAAAGTAAAAGAAGTACTTCAATTAGAACACACTGTAACAACAGAAGAAGAACACTATGAGTTTCCACCAGTTCAGCTTTTAAGCGAGCCAGAAAAGCTAGGAAGCAAAAATAGTAAAAAATCAGTAGCAGATACTGCAACAAAACTTCAAAAAACTTTATATAGTTTTGGTGTATCTGCAAAAGTAGAAAATGTTTCAGTAGGACCTGCTATTACAAGGTATGAATTAAAGCCAGCAGAAGGCGTTCGTGTTAGCAAAATTGCAAATTTAGCAGATGATATTGCTTTAAATTTAGCAGCAGAAAGCATTCGTATTGAAGCACCAATTCCAGGAAAACAAGCAGTTGGAATTGAAATTCCAAATAGAGAAAATGAAATAGTACACTTTAGAGAAATAATAGAATCAACAAGTTTTGAAGATCATAATTCTAAATTAGCTTTTGCCTTAGGAAAAGATGTTGCAGGAGACCCTGTTGTAACAGATATTGCAAAAATGCCACACGTACTAATTGCAGGTGCTACAGGCTCTGGTAAAAGTGTATGTATTAATACATTAATTTCTAGTATTATATATAAAGCAAAGCCAAGTGAAGTAAAACTATTAATGGTTGATCCAAAAGTTGTAGAACTTTCTGTTTATAATGGCATACCACATTTATTAATTCCTGTTGTTACAGATCCTAAAAAGGCAGCAGGTGCACTTGCTTGGGCTGTGCAAGAAATGGAAAATCGTTATCAGCTTTTTGCTAGCAAAGGTGTTAGAGATTTAAAAGGCTATAACGAAGAAGCAAAAAAAGAAGAAATAGGCATTTTACCTCAGATTGTTATTATTATAGATGAGCTTGCAGATTTAATGATGGTAGCATCAAAGGATGTAGAAGATTCTATTTGCCGTTTAGCACAAAAAGCAAGAGCAGCTGGTATGCATTTAGTAATAGCTACTCAAAGACCATCTGTTGATGTTATTACAGGTATAATTAAAGCAAATATTCCATCTAGAATTTCATTTGCAGTATCATCACAAGTAGACTCTAGAACAATTTTAGACATGGTTGGTGCAGAAAAATTATTGGGAAAAGGAGATATGCTATTTTACCCTGCAGGGGCAACAAAGCCTACTAGAATACAAGGTGCATTTATTTCAGATAAAGAGGTAGAAAAAATAGTAGACTTCATCAAACCAGAAGGTGAAATTAAATATAACGAAGATATTATTGAGCAAATTGAAAATGCAAATAAAACAGATAAAGACTTAGAAACAGAGGCAGCAGATGATGATGACGGAACAGATCCATTATTAATGGAAGCAATAGATACAGTAGTAGAAACAAAGCAAGCCTCAACTTCTTTTATTCAAAGAAGATTTAAAGTAGGTTATGCAAGAGCTGGTAGAATTATAGACCAAATGGAAGAAAGAGGCATAATTTCAGGATATCAGGGAAGTAAGCCTAGAGAAGTTTTAATGAGCAAAGAAAAATGGCAAGAGTTAAAAATGTCTACATCATCACAAGAAAGCGAATAATACAACAAAAGAAAAGGTGAATCATGGAAAAAAAAGAAAAAAAATTAAAAAAGATTCATTTAAAAGATTATACTAGTAAATTAGAAAAGGTTTTAGAAAATAAAACCTTCTCTTTACAAACGAAAAATCTTCTTTTAAGTATGTTTTATAAAATTGAGAATGCATACAATGACTATGAAAAAACAAAAGTAGAAGTATCAGATAGAGGAGCCCTTTTAGATTATTTAACTAATATAATTAAGGAAAAATGTAATGAAATAGAAATTGTAAAATTTGAAGAAAAAGGGAAGTTAGATAAATATTGTGTAAATAAAGAAACAGGAAAAATAACTACACTAGGAAATGAATTTTATTTATTAAATGCTATTATAGAATTAGGTCAGCAGCCATTATGCATTCCAGAAGAAGAAGAAATTCTTAAAATGCCAATTAGCTATTTTTTAAATTATGGAATTAAAATGCATGTAGCAGAAGTAATTAGGGACTTTAATGGTTGGTCATGGGACATTGTACCTAAAGAAATTTCAAATATAGAGTTAAATTTAGCTTTCCAAAGTTTTGTATTTTTAATAGGCTATGATACCATTCTAGAGTGGACAAAAAATCAAAGCCCACTTGCAGATTATTTAATGCTAATTTATGAAATGTTAAAAAAAGAATTTGGAGAAGAAAAAGCAAAAAAAATAATTGTTCTATTTTGCAAATTTTCTATAGAAATGTGTGCAAGAGTAGATAAAGAGCAAAAAGATAAATGGGAAAATTACAAAAAAGAAAATACATTAGAACTAGAAAAATTAAATAACAAAAGTGAATATTTAGATGAAGTAACAAAGCAAAAGAAAAAATATACTAAACAAATAGAAAAAATAGATAAAATGCTTAATAATAAAGAAGATTTGCAAAAAGAATATGAATCAAGAAATGCTAAATTACCTAACAAAGAAAAAATATTTAGTATAAGGCATTTAGTAAATAGATTAGAAATAGAAAGACAAGAATATGTAGATAAAATGAAAGAATATAATATTCTAATTGATCCAAAAGGCTATGTTGCACGTAAAGACGAAATAAGTAAGAAGGTAGAGTTTTTAAATATATTAGACCTAGATAAAAAAAGTTCAAGAAAAAGTTTATTAGAATTATGCAAATTATTTTTATCTTGCATTCAAATTAAAATTGCAAAAGAGCAAAATAGGCAAGAGCTTATTTCATATTTTTATATATTAAGATATTATAGATTTTTAATATTTGAAAAAGAAGGAACATTACTAAAAGAAGTAGAAAAACTTGAGGAAGACTTTGAAAAAACAATTAAGTTATTAATTGAGAAGGCTTTAAAATTAAATATTATTGATTATATTACAATAGATGAAGATATAAATTACCAAATTACTCATAAATTATTTGACACTAAAATGATTGATTTAAACAATATAGTAATAGAAACAAAAGTTGAAGATGGAAAGCTATTTGCAACATATTACGATACAAATATACTAGAAAATACTTATGAAATATATAGTAATAGAACTGTTAAATTAAAGAAAAAAGTAAAACTATTTATATAACAATTTTGAAAGGATGGTTTAATATATGAAAATTACTTTTCTAGGAGCAACAAAAATGGTGACAGGCTCTAACTTTTTAGTAGAAGGAGCTGGCAAAAAATTTTTAGTAGATTGTGGTATGTACCAAGGTAGTAATAATGAAGAAATGAGAAACCACGAGCCATTTGATTTTAATATAAATGAAATAGATTTTGTATTACTAACACATGCTCATATAGACCATTCTGGTAGACTTCCTAAATTATATGTAGATGGCTATAGGGGTCCAATTATTACAACAAAAGCCACAGCAGATTTATGCTCAATAATGCTTCCAGATAGTGGACATATACAAGAACAAGAAATTAGCTGGAGAAATAGAAAAAGGCTAAGAGAAGGAAAAGAAGCTTTACTACCACTATATACTGCACAAGATGCAATAAATACAATGGAAATATTTAAACCAGTAGATTATGATGAAATAATTGAAATAGATCCAAATATTCATGTTCGTTTTAATGATGCAGGTCACATGCTTGGCTCTGCAATAATTGAAATATGGGTTACAGAAGATGGAAAACAAACCAAAGCAGTATTTACAGGAGACTTAGGAAATAACGATATTCCTTTGCTTTCTTCTCCTACCATGATAGACAATGCAGATTATTTAGTAATGGAATCTACTTATGGCTCAAGACTGCACCTAAGAAATGATGACAAAGCAAACTTATTTTTAAATATTGTTTCAGAAACCTTAGATAAAGGCGGAACAGTTGTAATACCATCATTTGCAGTAGGTAGAACACAAGAAATTCTATATGAGCTAAATGGATTAAAAGATAAGCATGATGATGAAGAATTTAGAAAAAAATATCAAACATTAATGAGCGCTCCAGTATATGTAGATAGCCCACTTGCAATTTCTGCAACAGAAATATTTAGGAAAAATGCTAATCTTTTTGATGAAGAAACACAAAAATTAATTCAAAGTGGAGATAACCCATTAGAGTTTCCGGGGTTACAATTTACAAGAACTGCAGATGAATCAAAAGAATTAAATGAAAAAAAGGAATCTTCAATTATTATTTCCGCTAGTGGTATGTGCGAAGTTGGCAGAATTAAACATCATTTAAAACATCATTTATGGGATCCAAACAGCACAATTTTATTTGTAGGTTACCAAGCACCAGGCACATTGGGAAGAAGACTAGTAGAAGGAGAAAAAAAGGTAAAAATATTTGGAGAAGAAATTGCAGTAAACGCAAGAATTGAATACATAGAAGGCTACTCTGGTCATGCAGACCAAGAATGGCTACTTAACTTTATATATTCTTTTATTACAAAACCAAAGCATATATTTTTAGTACATGGAGAGCCAGAAAGCCAAGAAGTGTTAAAGAACAAAATATTAGAAACAATTGGAATTCCTGTTACAATTCCAGATTATGGGGAATCTTACACACTAGATGAAAATCTAACTATGGAACAAACTGTTAAACACACTACAACAGACATTCTAGAAAGAAAAGATGTATTAGATAAAATAAGAACATTAAGAAGTGAGTTAGAAGACATGGAAAACATTGTAAAAGAAGATTACTTAACTAATGAATCAAATGATAATGATATACATCTTCTAAAACTAAGACTAAATGAAATAGAGGAACAAATTGTTAAAATTGTAGAAAAAAATTAAAGCTATATAATTTAATAAAACTTAAAATTATATAAAAATAGGTAAAATATATTTACAGTATGAATTACAAGCTCGTTATTTGTACTGTAAATTAGTTTTTTAAAGAGGTAAGACTAATGAAAAATAAATATAATAATGATGCAATTATTGGTGGAAAAAACATAACCGCAAGTTACACCAAAAATGGAGAATTACTAAGAGTAATGTATCCTAATCCAGACTTTAGAAATTTTATAGACGAATTTTTAACTGGAGTAAAAATAAATGATTCTGGCCTAATTTATTTACATGAAGATGTAAATAATCAGTATAATCAATATTATACAGAAAACACAAATATATTAAACACAGAAATTACTAATACATACTTTAATTTACACATAAAACAAACAGATTTTGCAATGCTTAAAGACGATATAATAGTTAAAAAATACCAATTTGAAAATAGAAATATTATAGATTTAAATATAAATTTTTTAATTCACTCTACATTATTAACTAATTCAAACAATATGGTAGGAGCGGAAATAAAAAATAATACACTTATTCAATACTGCCATGATTATACTATGTATACATTTTCTAAAGATAATTTGTTAAGTTATCAATTAAATGACACTAAAGAAAATATTTTAAGTGGAGAAATTAAAGATAAAGATTATATTGGAATGTCTTCAGATTCTAGCATTAGCTATAATGTAGGACTTTTAAAACCAGGTGAAAAGAAAGAATTAGTAATATATTTATATTTTAAGCAAAATTCAGAAAAGCAAACAGAAGAAGAATTAAAAAAGAAAATAGACCAAATCAAAAAATTAGATATAAAAAAAGAAGAAGAAACCGTAGAAAAATACTGGAGAAAGTACGTAAAAGATCACACTACAATTACACTTTTACCAGAAACAAGTAGCTATAATAAAAAAGTAAATCAAATATATAAAAGAAGTATTTTACTATTTCCACTTCTTATAAATCAAGAAACAGGTGGAATATCAGCTTCAGTAGAAGTAGATGAACAAATGAACTTTTGCGGAAGATACAGCTATTGCTGGCCAAGAGATGCAGTATTTGTAACAAGAGCATTAGATAGCCTAAAAATGACAAAAGAAACAGAAAAATTTTATAAAGTTTTTTGCAAAGAAACACAAAGCAAAAATGGAATGTGGGAGCAAAGATTTTATACAGATGGAAGATTAGCACCATGCTGGGGGTATCAAATAGACGAAACAGCAGGTGTAATTTATGGTGTATATGAACATTATAAAGTAGTAAAAGAAGTAAAATTCTTAAAAGATACATATAAAATGTGTGAAAATGCAGCTAAATTTTTATGTATGTATATGGACAACATTTTAGGAAAAAAAGATGAATCAGATGTTGTAAAAATGGAAATAGAACAAACCTATCATACAGAAAATAGAACTAAACTTCCAAAAAGCTATGATTTATGGGAAATGCACGAAGGAGTTCATTTATATTCACTTTCAGCAATCTATTCTGCATTTCAAGCAATGAAAGAAATGCAAGATATTTTAAAACCAGAATATGAAGTAAAAAATAGGCTAAAAGTAGAAGCAATGAATAAGCTAGAAGCAAAATTAAATGAATACCAAGAAGAAATAAAAAAATATATTTTAAATAATCTGTATGATGAAAACACAAAAACATTTTCAAGAAACTTAAATGACAACCAAACAGATATAAGCATGCTAGGAATAGTAGAACCATTTTCTATATTTTCACCAAAAGAAAAAAAGGTACAAAATACAGTAGAAAGAATAAATTTAACACTAAGAACTTACACAGGTGGATATTTAAGATTTGAAGATGACCACTACCGTGGAGGAAAAAATCCATGGATAATTGCAACATTATGGATGGCAAATTATTACCAAAAAGTAGGAGAAAGAAAAAAAGCAAAAGAGTGTATAGAATTTGTAGTAAACACTGCAAACGAACACGGCTTTTTAGCAGAGCAAGTAAGCAACGAAGAGCCAGGTTCAAACTGGGTCAATGGCTTAGCTTGGTCTCACGCAATGTTCATATTGGGGACAGGTCCCATTGCTCATTTTTAAGCACTTGGGGACAGGTCACTATTTTGTCACCATTTATAAGAAAAATTGTTTAAAGTTAATAAGAAAAGTGGCTTCGCCACATGTACAGGTTTGCTTTGCAAACCGTACAGTCCAAGGTAACTTAACCTTGTTTTATAGCAAAATCTTCGACTTTTCATATAAAATAAAAAAGCCCCTATTCGAAAAAAGGGGCTTTTGTAAGATTAATTTTCCGTGGTCTTAGGCACGTCTTTTGCACATGTTTCCACTTTCACACTGACTTTTCCAATTCTCTCAAGAAATATCACTTTCTCGAGGTCGGAAAGCTCCTGGAACTGCTTGACGCATGCACCGACCTTGTCAGTAGGATCAGTTTGATCTAATGCACTTACGTCAGGAATTCGCAGTGTTTTTTGCAAAGCACGTAACCGGCGACCGTTAGGCAGGAGTCCATAACAAATTTCAAAAATCCTGCCTTCCATTGCATAAAAAGGTCCATTTTCTGAGTCCAAAATAGGTTTTAAGTCTTCATAAGGAATCTTCAACTTTTTAGCAATATCATTGAAAATCCTACTCACGAAGATATCCACGTCTTCTTGGGTAACATATCTTTTAACAGTATGTCCCCAAAAATTTACTGTTTTCCCAGTCATACACAACGCAGACCAGTCTTCTACCTCCTTCCACGGCAAATTTCTTACCTCTTTTGCTTCCATGATAGTCCTCCTTAAATTTTGTTGTTTAGTTTTAATTGTATTACTAAAAAGTTTGAGGAAAACCTCGCACTATTCAGTGCATGGAAATAGATACTATAGAGCGTAGTAGCTCTATTAGTAAATATTTTACCACATATTTACATAATTTTCAAGACTATGCAATTACAATCTTGAGAGAATATAAACGTTAATTAAATAAGTAAATACAATTATCAAAAGTAATATTTGAAAATAATCTTTCGTTAGTATAAGACTATTTGTAACTTAAAAGTTATAAATTATGACTATAATGTGAAATTTATAAAAAAGGGTAGAAAAATTTTAAAAAAAATGATATATTACAAAAGTAATATATAGGGGAATATGTTAAAAAAATATAAATAAATCAGAGGGGCAAAATTGTAAAGGAGTTGAAGTTATGGCAAGAATAGCTAGAGTTTGTTCCTCTATAAATTTATATCATATTATTATTAGAGGAATAAATAAACAAGATATTTTTATTGATGACCAAGATAAAAATAAATTTATGAAAGAACTGGCAAAAGCAAAAGAAAAATTTAATTTTAAACTATATGCATATGTTATTATGCCTAATCATGTACATTTAGTAATTAAAGACGAGAATGCAGAAATTTCTAAAATAATGCATAGAATACAGCTAACTTATTCAGAATATTTAAATTTAAAATATGATAGGGTAGGACATGTATTTCAAGGAAGATTTATTAGCAAAAATATTGAAGATATGGAATATTTAAAATGGGTAATTAGATATGTTCATCTTAATCCAGACAAGGCAGGAATAGGGAGTTATAATCAATATAAATGGAGCAGTTATAATGAATATGATAAAAGTCATAGCAATATAGTAGATAAATTAGATATTTTAAAGCTATTTAATGAAGATATAAATACAGCAGTAGTATTATTTGAAGAATTTCATAGAGAGAAGAGCAAATATACCCAAGATAAAGAATATTTAGAATTTGAAATCCAAAGCAAATTGGAAGATGAAACATTAATAAAGATTATTAATGAAGATACAAAAATTCAAAACATTTATGATATTCAAAAACTTAATACTAAATATAGAGATGAAATATTAAAACAATTATTAAGTATTCAAGGAACAACAATAGCACAAATATCTAGGATTACAGGAATAAGTGTTAAGATTATAGAAAGAATAAAAAACAGACTTGTCCCTAAGTGCTTGAAAACAAGCAATGGGATCTGTCCCCAATAACAAGGAGGAAAAATGGCAAAGACAGTATTTGTATGTAGCAATTGTGGATATGAGTCTACAAAATGGCTAGGAAAATGCCCCGGCTGTAATGAATGGAATAGCTTTTATGAAGAAAAATTATCTACAAAAGATACTAAAGCTAAAGTAGCAGATAAAAAAATGGTAGCACCTAAAGCCTTAAATGAAGTTGTAGGAAAAGACTCAGTTCGTACTAGCACTGGAATAGGAGAGCTAGATAGGGTATTAGGCGGAGGCATAGTACATGGCTCATTAATTTTAGTAGGTGGAGAACCTGGAATTGGTAAGTCTACATTAATTTTACAGCTTTGCAATAAGATGCAAGGAGAAGGAAAAGTTTTGTATGTTTCTGGCGAAGAATCAGCAGAGCAGGTTAAAATTAGAGCAGATAGACTAGGAATTCATAATGAAAATATATTATTTTTAGGAGAAACAGATATTGAACTTATAGAAAACCACATTCTAGAAATAAAGCCAAAACTTGTAATAGTAGATTCAATTCAAACCATGTATTCAGATGACATTTCATCTGCTGCAGGAACTGTTAGCCAAGTTAGAGAAATTACTGCACGTATAATGCGTATATGCAAAGGAAATGATATTACAACAATAATTATTGGACATGTTACAAAAGAAGGAAACATTGCAGGCCCAAGAGTGCTAGAACACATGGTAGATACAGTTTTATACATAGAAGGAGAAAGATATTTTTCTTACCGTATTTTAAGAAGTGTAAAAAATCGTTTTGGCTCTACTAATGAAATAGGAATGTTTGAAATGCAAAATGAAGGAATGGTAGAAATAACAAATCCATCTTCTGTGCTAATTTCAGAAAGAGAAGATAACCCATCTGGCTCAGTTATTGTAGCTAGCATGGAAGGAACAAGGCCACTTTTAATAGAATTGCAAGCACTAACAACGCCAACTGTATTTGGCCTTCCACGTAGAACTGCAAACGGAATAGATTATAATAGGCTTACATTATTAGTAGCTGTTTTAGAAAAAAAAGCTGGGCTATCTCTTGGCTCACAAGACATTTACTTAAATGTAGTAAGTGGAATTCACATAAGCGAGCCAGCAGTAGACTTAGGAATGATTATAGCAGTAGCTTCTAGTTTTAAAAATATAGCTATTGAAAAAAATACTGTAGTAATTGGCGAAGTTGGCTTAACAGGTGAAGTAAGAGCTGTTAATTTGATAGATAAAAGGCTTAAAGAAGCGGAAAAACTTGGATTTAAAACATGCATTATACCAGAAAGTAATAAAAAACTATTGAAAGAAAAGTATAAATTAGATATAATAGGGGTCAGAACTGTAAATGATGCATTAAAGGCAGTAAATTTAAAATGATACAAGCCTTATAAAAAGCAAGAAAGGAATATTTTTAACATGGTTATTACTGAAGTACTAAAACTGATTGCACCAGGAACTCCAATTCGTGATGGATTAGAAAATATTTTAAAAGCAAAAACAGGTGCTTTAATTGTAGTAGCAGATACAAAAGATGTATTAGATTTAGTAGATGGTGGTTTTGAACTAAATGTAGACTATACTTCTTCTAGATTATACGAACTTGCCAAAATGGATGGTGCAATAGTACTTAGCGGAGATTTCAAAAAAATTCTTTATGCTAATACACAAATTATACCATCTTCTAGTATTGTAACTACAGAAACAGGTACAAGGCACCGTACAGCAGAGCGTACAGCGAAGCAAACAGGAGCATTAGTAATTAGTATTTCACAAAGAAGAAGTGTTATTACTATTTTTAAAGAAAATGAAAGATATGTTTTAGAAGATACTGCTAAAGTAATTACTAAGGCAAACCAAGCATTGCAAACAGTAGAAAAATATAAAAAGGTATTTGATAATAAATTAAGTACATTAAATGAATATGAATTTAATGATATTGTTACACTAGAAAATGTAATTAATGCAATACAAAGAGCAGAAATGGTAATGAAGGTAGTAGAAGAAGTTCAAATTGCAATTTATGAATTAGGAGAAGAAGGAAGACTACTTCAAATGCAATTAGAAGAATTAGTAGGGGACTTAGAGCAAGAAGAATTATTAATTATAAAAGACTACATTACAGCTAAAAACAAAAGAAAAACTGCAGAAAAAGCACTACAAGAAATTAGAACTTTAGAACATGAAGATTTAATTGTTATAGATAAAATTGCAAAAATATTGGGTTATGAAGATTTTGAAAATTACGAAGAAGTTGGTGTATATACTAGAGGATATCGTATATTAAATAAAGTACCTAGAATGCCAGCAAATATTGTAGAAAACCTAGTAAAATCTTTTAAATCTTTCCAACATATTTTAGAAGCAGATTTAGAAGCTCTAGATGAAGTAGAAGGAATTGGTGAAATTAGAGCAAGAACAATAAAGCAAGCTTTAAGACGTATGCAAGAACAATTTGTGTTTGACAACTTAATTTTATAATTATATAATTATTCCGTTACAAAATTAAATTAAATAGAGGAGATAAACAATGAAAAAAGTATTATTAATTTTAGCAATTATTTTAGTAGTAGTGGGACTTGGCTTTGTATGTTATGGTTTTTATCAAAAATTAACTACCAATATTCCAAACCCAGTTGCAACAATGGAAGTAGATGGTTATGGAACAGTAAAAATTGAGCTTTACCCAGATAAAGCACCAAATACAGTTGCAAACTTTATAGCATTAGCAAATAAAGGCTTTTATGATGGCCTTACATTCCACAGAACTATTCCAGACTTCATGATTCAAGGTGGAGATATAAGCGGAAATGGAAGCGGTTCTCCAAAATTAAGTAGTATTATGGATATAGCAGAAGACCAAGACAAAGAATATAACATTCCAGGTGAATTTATAGCAAATGGATATACACAAAACAATTTAAAACATGAAAGAGGAATTATTTCTATGGCTAGAACAGACTATGGAAGTTTTAGCAGTGAACTTAGAACATACGGATATAATTCAGCTGGTTCACAATTCTTTATTATGACAGAAGACAATACTTCTTTAGATGGCCTATATGCAGCATTTGGAAAAGTAATAGAAGGAATGGATATTGTAGATAAAATTGCAAATACAGAAGTTTATTATAGAGATGATAATGCACCAGAAGCAGATGATGAAGGCAATGTAACTTATCCAAAAGATGCAAATGGAAATGACGTAACTGCTCCAAATACACCAAAGGAAAAACCAGTAATTAGCCATATTACAGTAGAAACATATGGAGCAAACTATGGAACACCAAAAACTTTAGACGTATTTGACTATTATTCTTGGATGTTACAAAATTACTCATACTAGGAGGTATTATAATGTCAAACTCAAAAAATAAAAAAGACTTAAAAAAATTAGGCGTAAAAATAATGGCAATTATTTTAACTGCTTTAATGTTATTATCTGTAGCAGCTACATTAATTTATTGCCTTGTAGGAAGATAGTTAATAAACAAAAGAAGGGTTAATTTATGTTTGAAAATCTTACTTTAAATATGAATGGAATTTGGAATTCTATTTCTAGTTATATGGTAGAATTATCACACAATCCATTTAAGTTATTAACACTAATATTAGACTTAATAATTGTAATATATTTAATATACAAATTTATTGTATATGCAAAACGTTCAAGGGCATGGCAATTATTAAAAGGAATAGTACTTGTTTTAATAGTTGTAGCACTTAGCGAAATATTAAATTTAAAAATATTAAATCTTATATTAACTATATTTATGCCTTATGGTGTAATTGCTTTAATAGTTATTTTTCAGCCTGAACTTAGAAGAATGCTAGAACAACTTGGAACAAATAAAATAACAAGAATATTTGGATTAGATAAAGATATAGAAGCAAAAACTAAAGAAAACATTTATAAAGTTATAATTGCAGCGCAAGAGCTTGCTAAAACTAAAACTGGTGGATTAATTGTTTTAGAGCGAGATATTCAAATAACAGATGTTATAGAAAATGG
>CANQPV010000010.1 GCA_947625825.1 uncultured Clostridia bacterium
TAATCCTCAAATTTCAAATCCAAATAAACATATTTGTTCATGTCATAATCAAAAACGTTGTCTATCATTTTTTTAGCAATTTTGCAACACTTTGACATTCTTTCTCCATTAAATAGTGGGTCTATATATCTAACTTTTGTACCATGATGCACATAATATACATTTTTAGGTTCTTCATTTGATGTTTTTATTTTTTTAGCATTTTTCCAAATATTAAATATCTCGCTATATTCAGAATTTTCAATAATATTAATTACATCACTTTCTTTTAATTCATATAAATCTTGCTTTGTTATTTTATTTTCATTAATTAATCTTTTTAATATATCTGCAATAAGTTGCATAGAATATCTTGTTCTATCTTCTAAGTATATTAATGATGACTTGCTTACAGATTTGACAAAGTTTCTTGCTATTTTTTTAGTTCTAAAGCCTAGCTCTATCTCTCCTTCTTCATTTTTTTGTATTTCAATATCATTATAAATTTCTTTAACATCTTCTAAATTTATTATTCTATGTATAAATAGACCATTTGATAAAGAATATTCTAATCTATCTGCAGATAATTGTGGTGTATCGTTATCTGCTATTGGATAAAGATGATAATTGTCAACTTCTGAAATATCAATATTATCTCTTTTTAATAATGACATTATTTCATTAGAATCTTTTATTATTTGTGTTGTTAAATCTTCTGTTGATTCTTGAGTCATATAGTCTCCATTTAAGTAGTCTATACAATGCTTAAATGCTGGCGTTGCTATATCGTGAAACAAACCAGATAATGTTTGCTTTTTGTCATGTGTAAAGTGCCATATAATTAAAGCAACTGCAACTGAATGGTCTAAACTTGAAAAGAAGAAATTAATATCAAATAAATTAGTATATAAAATTCCACAAGTAACGCTTATATATTGTTGTTTTAATAACTCCTTTGTATTTATATATTCATTTAGCCATTCTGGAAAATTTGGTTCTAAAACTTTAAAATATTCTTTTATTTCTTCACTTAAATTATCATAATATTTATTTTTCATATATCAAATACTCCAATTAATATTTCTATGTTTATTTCATCAAACAATTAGAATATGCCTTTATATTATCACTTTGCTTTTTAAATATCAACAATTTTCAAACTTTTATATATTTTTTTCCAATATGGTGTATAATAACTACAAGAAATGGAGTTGATTTTACAAGTGCCAAATATAAAAGAAGATGTAGATATAGAAAAGCTATATAAAACGCAAAGTTTGTTAGATAAGCAAAAATTTTTAGAAGAATTTAAAATTAATGAAAATGGCTTAACTACAACAGAAGCCAAAGAGCGTATAAATAAATATGGTCTTAATGAAGTTAAACAATCTAAACCTAAAAAATGGTATAAATACTTTTTAGAAAGCTTATTTAGTCCATTTAATAGCATACTTCTTGCAATTGCAGCAGTTTTGCTTTATACAGATGTATATTTAGCAGAAAGCCCTAATTATGCAAATATTATTGTAATTTTAATTTTAGTAGCTTCTAGTACACTTTTAGAATTTTTTGAAGAATATAACTCTAATAAAGCTGCTCAAAAGCTAAAAGAACTTGTAGCAACAACTGCTACTGTTTTACGTAATGGAGAAGAAGTTTCAGTTCCTATTAAGCAAATTACTGTTGGAGATATTGTAATGCTTTCTGCCGGAAGTTTAATTCCAGCAGATCTTAGAGTTTTAGATTCAAAAGATTTATATGTTGGGCAGTCTTCTTTAACTGGCGAATCTGATGCCGTCAAAAAAGTAATAGAACTTGGAGATTCTTATGATGAAAATGAAATATCTAAAAAAGATTCTCCTTTAAATATAGATAGCATTTCAGACTTAGATAATATTTGCTTTATGGGTACTAACGTTATAAGTGGTAGTGCAAAATGTGCTGTTATTAAAACTGCAGATGATACCTATTTTGGAAAAGTTGCGCATACTATTCCAAGTAGCAAGCCAAAGTCTGCTTTTCAACATGGAATTGAAAGTATAAGTAAACTTTTAATACGTTTTATGCTAATTTTAATACCTATAGTGTTTATTTTTAATGTTTCTAAACATAGTATTATAACTGCTTTTACATTTGCAGTTGCCATTGCTATATGTATTACCCCTCTTCTACTCCCTGTTATTCTTTCTTCTAGCCTTTCAAAAGGCGCTATTAGAATGTCTAAAAAGAAAACTATTGTAAAAAAATTAGATTCAATTCAAAGTTTTGGATCTATAAATATTTTATGTACAGATAAAACAGGAACACTTACAGAAGATAAAATTGTTTTAGAAAACTACCTAGATATATATGGCCAAGAAGATTTTAGGATTTTAAAGCATGCATTTTTAAATTCATATTTTCAAACTGGCTTAAGAGGTAATATTGATGAAGCTGTTGTAAATATGGCTTTTGAAAATAATATGAAAGAATATGTAGATAAATACAAATTAGTTGATGAAATTCCTTTTGATTTTTCACGTAGACGTTTATCTGTTATTGTTACAGATGGCACAAAAAAACAGTTAATTACTAAAGGTGCTGTTGAAGAAATTTTAAGTATTTGCACAATGGTAGATTATAAAGGTGAAGTTTCTCCAATTACAAAAGAAATTAAAGATAATATTAAGAAAATTTCTAAAAAACTTAATGAAGATGGTTTAAGAGTAATTGCTGTTTGCCAAAAAAATGATATTGCTAATATTTCTAAGTTTAGTATAAAAGATGAAAAAAATATGGTGCTTTTAGGCTTTATTGGCTTCTTAGATCCACCTAAAAAAAGTGCAAAAGTTGCTATAGAAAAGCTAAATAACGCAGGAATTAGAGTTATAGTTTTAACTGGAGATAATTTAGAAGTTACCAAATGCATATGTAGTAAAGTTGGAATAAATTCTGATATAATTGTAGAAGGAAGTCAAATTGAAAAGCTTTCAGATAATGGAGTTTTAAGGCTACTTAAAAAATGTAATATTTTTGTAAAGCTTTCTCCTATACAAAAGGCTAGAATTGTTAGACTTTTGCATGAAGCTAACAATGTAGTAGGCTACATGGGAGATGGTATTAATGATGCCCCATCTCTTATAAATTCAGATGTTGGAATTTCTGTTGATACTGCTGTTGATATAGCAAAAGAATCTGCTGATATAATTTTGTTAAAAAAAGATTTAAATGTTTTGCTAGATGGTGTATACGAGCGGAAGAAAAACTTATGCAAATTTAATGAAATATATTAAACTATCAACAAGTTTTAACTTTGGCGAGGTAGTTTCTGTAATTATTGCAAGTGTTATATTACCATTTTTACCAGAAACACCTATTCAATTATTAGTAGAAGGTTTGCTATACGATTTTGGGCAATTAACTCTTCCATTTGATAATGTAGATGAAGAAGATTTAAGGAAACCTAGAAAATTTAATATAAATAGCTTAAAGAATTTCATGTTATTTATGGGACCAGTAAGCTCTATTTTTGATATTATTGTTTTTGCTATTTTATTACTTGTATTTAAATTACACGACGCCCCTACCTTTCAAACTATATGGTTTTCTTACAGTATAGTTTCAAACTTACTTGGTATGCATATTATTAGAACTGCTAAAATTCCATTTATTGAAAGTAATGCACATAAGTTTGTATATTTTTCATCAATACTACTTGCAATTATTGGTGTAATTATTCCATTTACATGGCTTGGAAAACTAATAGGATTAGTTAACATTCCATTTGAATTTATGCCAATTATAATATTCATTCCTATTTTATATTGCTTTGTTGCAATGATTGCTAAGAAAATTTACATTAAAAAATACGGCGAGTGGATCTAACAGTTACTATATAAAAATTAAGGCTCGAATAGTACTATTTTTCGCAGTTTTGAAAGGTCCCGTTCTGAACCTTCCTCTTTGAAATCGCTGACTAGCAACGGGCATTTGAAAAACAAGAAAACTAGTACTATTTCTAAGCGGGTTAACTATAAAAACATTAATATATAATAATAGTGTAGCAGTATTGTAATATTTTAACATATACATTATAATAATTCATAAGAGGTAGTATAATGACAAGTTTTGTATTAAAATTAATTGCAATGGTCACAATGGTTATAGACCATGTTGCAGACGCTTATTTTAAAAAAACTACTGAATTTAACTTAATAGGAAGAATAGCATTTCCTATTTTTGCTTTTCAAATTTCAGAAGGTTATACACATACAAAAAATCTTAAGAAATATTTCTTAAGACTATTTTTGTTTGCCATTATATCTCAAATACCCTTCATGCTATTTAGAAGTATATTTGCAAACGATGTTTGTTTAAACATTTTCTTTACACTTTTCTTTGGTATGCTTGCCATTTTTGCTTATGATAATATGCTTAAATCTTCTTTGCAATTAGTAAAAAATAATAAAGTAAATACTTATATTAAATATGCTATTGGCGTTTTCTTTGCCATTATAATTGGCATATTAGCAGAGCTTTTAAAATTTGACTATGGTTTTTTTGGAATAGCTATTGTATTTATATTTTACGCTTTTAGAAATAATAAAATTTTAATGACTACTTTTTTCTCTATTTTATGTATTATTAGATATGCAATTAATATTCTTATGTATGGCTATAATAATTTGTATATTTTACTTTGCTTATTTACTATTTTACCTATAGTGTTTATTCTTTTATATAATGGAAAACAAGGCAAAAAGATAAAGTATTTTCTTTATGCTTTTTACCCTGTTCATTTGCTTATTATTTATTTTATTTTTGGAATTCTTACATAACTTACTTATTTTTGCGTAGCAAAGTTAATTCCCCTTGCTACAACACTAGACATATTTTCAATTAGCTCATCTATTTCCTTTGGTGTTACAATAAAATTGTAATCTTCAGGTGCTAAAACTTCTTTAATCATTTCATATTTATTTTCTTCTTGAAGACTATTTAAAAAATCGTTTGATTTAGCTTCTTGCTGTAATTTTTGAATAAATAAATCTAAGCTATCTGCCGCAATAGTAGCCGCTTCTACAACTGTTGGAACACCTATTGCAATTACTGGAATACCTAAAGTATTTTCAGTTAGCTCTTTTCTTGTATTACCTACACCTGCACCAGGAATAATTCCAGTATCTGCAATTTGAACTGTACTACTAATTCTTTCAATACTTCTAGATGCTAAAGCATCAATAACAATTATTAATTTTGGATGAATATTATCTACTATTCCTTTTAAAATTTCTACTGTTTCAATTCCAGTTGTGCCTAGAACTCCCGGAGATACAGCACTAACTGGTCTTGTATCTTTATCTAGTACATCTGGCATATATGTTAATAAATGTCTTGTAATATCTATATCTTGTATTACTTTTGGACCTAATGCATCTGGAGTAACATACAAATTTCCAAGGCCAACTACTAAAATATCATCTTGCGCTCCTATTAAATTTGCAAGTAATGTTTTTAATTCTTTTGTTACAGCTTCAGATGCCTTTTGAATATCATCTTCACCTGCTACTTTAATGTTTTTAATATCAATAGTAATATAATTTCCCTTTTTCTTGCCTATTGCTTGCTCTCCATTTTCATTTAAAACCTTTACTCTTGTAATTTTAATATCTTCACCAAGCATCTCTTCTTGAGTTTCTAAGCCATCTACTTCATCTGAAATATTATTTGCCTTTTTATATATATCTCGCCTTTCTAAAGCCAAATCTGTTCTAAAATTTATCATAAAAAAATACCGTCCTTTCTAATTATATTATTTGAAAAGTAGGTATTTTTATTCATTTACTCTATTTATTTTCATCATCATCTTGCAAACATTGTGTACATAGGCAAATTGCATCTTTAAAACCTTGTTTATAATTTTTTTGACTATAATATGCAATTTGTATTTCGTAATTCTCTACTAATAAATCTAATTTTTGAATAATACTTTTAGCATCTTTTTTACTTAGTTCATTAATTTTATCTTCTATTTCTTCTAATTTTACTTCGTTTAAAATTTTACTTAATGCTTTTCTATCTTTGCTATTTTCCACTTCAAACTCTTCTTGCCTAAGTTCATATATTTTATTTAACATATCTGGCCTTTTGTTTATATTTTTTTCCATAATGTGCCCTCCTTTTCTCATTAGTTAAATTTTAACTATTAACTTCTATTTTTATTATACCAATAATTTATTACTTTATTCAATAATTTTTTTCTAAAATATAATATTTTCATTATAACTAATTTTTATATTATAATTATCATATTTTCATATTATAATATTATAGTATTTGTTGCTCTATCAGGTAATATTTTTATTACCTTTATAGTGAGTTTATTGTTTTTCTTTTCGTGTATATAATTAATAAAAATGTCGATTTTTGTAATAATTTGCATTAATATATTAATTTTAAGAAAGTAGTGTGATATAAGAAATGAAAAATTCTTTAGAAGTTGGAAATCGTATTAGAAATGTAAGAGAAGAATTAAGAATGAGTAGAAATGTATTTTCAGAAAAAATTAATATTTCAGAATCGTATTTAGCACAATTAGAACTAGGAAATAAATCTCTTGGTATGAATACTTTAATTTCTCTTTGTGAATACACAGGTTATTCTGCTGACTACTTTTTATTTGGAAATGATATAAATGATAATTTATGTAAGAAAATTATTCGTATGGTAAGTATACTTCCAGAAGATTCTTTAGATTTAGTTTATGAGGTTATTCGTTCTATAAAGTCTCATTCTAAATAATATAAGTAAAATGGAATATATAACTTTTTAAGTTTGTTGCAATTTACAGCATAAAATTATCCGCCACTTTGCCCAAAGTTTTGTATATGTTTTTTCTTAGGCTAAAGCACAAAAAAACATATACAAAACCGCTCTGGCTACTCTAAAATTCAAATTAGCTGTGAACATTAACAACAAGTATATTGTTTTTATTTTGAGCAATATCTACAAAGAATAGCTTCTAAGCCAATTTCTAAATCAATTAAACCGCACTTTATAATTTGAATCTAAGTTAACTAATTCTTCTAAAATATTTCTTAGTTCTTCCTTCTCAAAATACTTTGCTTGCATTTTATATTTTGTAACTAAAAACATTTGATTAGGCTTTAAACTCATTGCAGTAGCTATGTCTTTATGATATTCTTCTGCTATTTTTATAATATATAATTTTTTGAAGTGATTATATAATGTAACTAGAATTTTTTGTACAGGCTCTTTATTTAGTATAAGTCCGTGTAAAACTTCTAATGCTGATTTTATGTCTTTTTTTCCTAAATTATCTGTTAAGTCAAATATAACTGCTTGAATTTGTTTTATACAAAGCTTGTCTATATCTTCTTTTGTAATATTTCCACCTTCACCTTTGTATTCTATTAACTTTCTTATTTCATTTATTAGATCTTGCATATTAGTTCCTGAGCATTCTACTAAATATTTAGCAGAATTATCGTCTATTGTTACTTTATATGCATTACAAATTTTTTTAAGGTTTGTTATTAATTCTGGAAGTTTTAAAAGTGCAAATTCTTTTACTTCGCCTATTTTTTCTATAACCTCGTATAAAGAATTTTTTTCTACTTCTTGCTCTATAAATATTAAATCTACTGTTTCATTAAGTTCTTTTTGGTTTTGCTGTAAATAATTTGCTATTTTTTCTTGTATAGGCATATTTTCGTTACTTTTTTTATTTTCCGTTTTGGCTTTGCTTGCAGATTTTTTTTCTTTTTTAAAAAGTCCTGTATTTTTGGCTACAATTAATTTTTTTTCAAAACCAAAGGCTGGTGTTTCTAGGTTTGAAATTAAACTATCTACATTTGTTTCATCTATTTGAATATAATTAATTCCTAAAACCTGCTCACCAAATTCTTTTTTAATTTTTTTTACTCTTGTTTCTAGAAGATATGTTTCTTCACCATACATTAAATAAATAGCCATTTTTTTGCCTTTCTTTAATTTCTTTTTTATGCTTTTAACTATGACCTGTCCCTAAGTGCTTGAAAATAAGCATTGGGGTCTGGTCCAAGCACCCCCAAAATAAGCAATGGGACCTGTCCCCTATAACCTTTCTGCAAACTTTGCAGAGTGTGCGTGGCAAATTGCTGCTGCCATGCTATCTGTGGTGTCGTCTAGCTTTGGTAAGCTATCTACTTTTAAAATAGTTTTTACCATTTTTTGTACTTGCAACTTATCTGCTCTTCCATAGCCTACTACTGCTTGTTTTATTTGAAGTGGCGTGTATTCATAAGTAGGAATTCCTTTTCTACAACCTACTACTAAAATAACCCCTCTTGCCTGTGCTACATTAATAGCTGTTTTTGCATTATTGTTAAAGAATAATTCTTCAACAGATATTGCGTCTGGTTTATATGTATCTATTATTTGTTCTAAGTCATTATTAAGTTTAAGTAATCTTAATGGAAATGATTCTCCTGCTTTAGTTAGTACAGCACCATGTGTAATTAATTTAAACTTATTTCCAACATAATCAATAACACTGTAACCTGTTATTGCAAATCCTGGGTCTATGCCTAGTACTCTCATTTTTTTAGTCCTTTCTTTCATTTGCTTAAATAGTACTATTTAAGCTTTAGTGTAATTATAACTTTAATACGTAGTTTTATTATTAATAGTTTTGCTCATGGTTTTTAATAATTATTCTAAATACTTCTGCAACTGACCAAGCTTGTGCAAAAGCTCCTTTTGCTTCATAAGGTTTACTTGAGTTATAAATTTCGCTAATGCTTCCTACAGTAGAATTTTTATACATTTCATTATAAAACGTATCTTCTACCTTTTTAGCAAATTCTGAATACTCTTTTTGTAGTTCTTTCTTTTTAGTTTTATTTTTTTCTGCTTTAATAATATTTAAAAAGCTATCTGAATAAATTCCTAAAAGCCATGGCCATGTAATACCTTGATGATAGCTCATGTCTCTTTTTATTTGGTCTCCTTCATAAATTTCTCTGTAGCCAATTTCTCCTTTTGCTAATGTTTTTAATCCATAAGGTGTTAATAATTTTTTAGTAACTGTATTAAAAATTTCTTTAGCTTCGTTTGAACTAGTATCAACTATTTGATGGTATAAAGATAGTGCAAATAACTGGTTTGGTCTTATTTTACTATCGCCTACTAAATCATCTAAGCTTTTTCTTTTTTTATTATAAAATTTAGCCATGAAGTTTTTCTTGCATTTATCAGCTAAATTTGTATATTTTTCTACTAATTCTTTTTCTTTATATAATTTTGCAAAATCTGCCATAATGCATAATGCATTGTACCATAAGGCATTTATTTCAACTGCTTTTCCATTTCTTGGTGTAACTACTTTATCTCCAATTTTAGCATCCATCCATGTATTTTGTGTATATTCTGTTCCAGAAGATAAAAGTCCATCTTCTTCATCTAAATGAATATTATTTCCGTCTAAGTCTATTCCATTTATATAAGCATCTATAACTTTTTTTAAAGTTTCATATAATTCTTCTTTTAAAAGTTCAAAGTCGTGTGTATATTCTATATATTTTCTGACCTGCTCAAATAATAAAAGTGATGCATCTACACTATTATATAATGGTCTATTATCATAGCCTGAATAGCCATTTGGAACTAGTCCATATTTAATATCTCTAATGCATGTTAAAAGCACTTCTTTAGCTACTTTAAACCTTCTAGGAATAAGTAATATTCCTTCAAATGAAATTAATGAATCTCTGCCCCAATCTAAAAACCACGGATAGCCTGCAATTAATGTATATAAGGCAAAAGAAGGTCTATACACTATAAAGTTATCTGATGCAATTATATAATCTCTTATTAGTGTTTTATACTTTTCGTCATATTCCTTTTTTGGCTCTAATAAGTATGAATCATATAATTCGCTAGTAATACGAATAATTTCTTGATTAACTAAATTTCTGCCATCTAATTCTTCTATGTTTTCTTCTAATGAGCAAATAAATGTAACAAATTTTTCTTCATTTGCTCTTAGTTTTACTTCATAAACGCCAGGTACAGATAAGTTTTCTTCTGCATCTCCACCTCTTTTTTCCTCTTCTATATAATACATATTTCTAAATGTATTATTTTTATGTTCTATGTATTTTCCTTCTGATAAATTCATATAAATTGGTGTTTGATTCTGGTTATTTACTATTATTTTTACTTTATTATCTTTTATTTCTTGTTTTAAATCAAAATTAGCATTTGGAGTAGTAGTATGAAAATTTCTAAAATTTATAATTGGAGTTATTTTTAGCTTGGTTCTTTTTTCATTATTTTTTATATGGTAAAGTACACAAACAGTATTTTTACCATAGTCCATACAAATAAATTTTTTTATAACTGCTCCATCTATTTCATATGTAAATATTGGAACATACTCTTTTTCAAATGAAGTTAAATATTGATACCCTGTTGAAATATAATCTTTTCCCATGTTTGAATATAGTATATATTCTTTTCCATCGCTTTCAAAACTTTCATCTACTTTAGATAAAATTACATATCTATTTGCTGGTGGGTTCAGTGGTGCTACTAATAATCCATGATATTTTCTTGTATTAATTCCAAGTATTGTAGAACTGCTATACCCACCAATACCATTTGTTATAATCCAATCTTTTTTTATTCCATTTTCTAATAATAAGTCTTTTTGTTCATATTTCATTTGTATCTTCCTCCATATAAATATGTTCATCTTTTGTTTTATTTTCTTAAGTTATTTATTGCTTTTATAAAATCTTCTTTTTGCTTATCTTATAACTCTTTTATTTCTTTAATTTGTTCTTTAGATAATTTTTTTTGGCTATATTAGCGTGTTTTTCAGCTTGTTTATTATTTTTTATTTCAGCTTCTATAAAATTTTTAACTTTTTTATTAGCTTTTTCCCTTGAATTTAAATTTTGTGTTTTAACTATTATTTTCTCATCTTCTACAGGAATTCCAGCTTTTACTTTCATTTTTATTTCCGATTCTTGAATAGACTCAATTCTATCTTTATATTTTTTAAAGAATTTGCTTTCTCCTTTTGGAGCATTCTTTTTAGTTTGCCTAATATTATTATTTTTTCCATTTGCTTTTAAAGTTTTCTTAGCTTCTTGTAATCTATCGTTTAATAAAACATATTTAGTGTCATTTTGCATATCTTTAAATTTTAAATCATCACATATAAGTTGTATAATAGAAGCTGCAATAGCATCTGGATTATGCCTAATGTAGCCATCATTAACATACGAAATTTCTCTTTGCATTAAGTATACGCCTTCATCTTTTGCTTTGCCTGCATCTATTTCTACTAGTTCCTGCCCTTTCATATTGTATTTTCTAATATATTCTGGTATTAATTCACCTGTATCATAAATGCAATATTCTATTACACCTTGTCCTACATGTTCATTAATTGCTTTAATATGGTCTGATAAAGAATAATTATCTGTTTGGCCAGGCTCTGTCATAATATTACTAACATAAATTTTAAAACCTTTGCTTTCTTTTATTGCCTTTGCAACACCTTTTACTAAAAGATTTGGTATTACATTAGTATATAAACTACCAGGTCCAATAACTATAGCATCTGCTTCTAGTATTGCCTCTATAACACCTGGAGCCACCTTACAGTTAGTAGGATTAATAAAAATTCTACTAATTTTGCTAGCTTTTGAATTTACTATTTCTGGAATTTTATTTTTGTTTTCTATAACTGTTCCATCTTCTAATTCTGCACAAATGTGTACCTGTTCTAGTGTTACTGGAAGAACTCTTCCTGTAATATTGAGTACAGTTTTTATTTGTTCTATAGATTTTGTAAATTCGCCATATAATTGTTTCATTCCTAGTAAATAAATATCTCCAAAGCACAAATCTTTTAAACTGCCTTCGTTAAATTGTAAATCTAATAAATTTTTCATAGCTACTTCGTCTTTTGAAAGAGCAACTATACTTTCTTTTATATCATTTAGTGGCATTGAATTTAATGCTTTTCTTGACTCTGATATAGATTCTCCATAGTCTGAAACTGTAACAATAGCAGTTAAATTATTTGTATAATTTTTTAGTCCTCTTAATACTGCATTTAAGCCATTTCCTCCGCCTATAACTACAATTTTAGGTCCTTCATCATATATTTTTTTGTTAAAAATTAAACTATTTACTTTTGAATTATCATTTTCAGCTCTACCATCTGTTTCTTGTACTAATAGTTCCAAAGTTCTTTTTTGCATTTGTATTACAGATACTATTACTAAGCTAAAGCCAACTACAAAGCATAAAATAATTCCTATTAGTGGTAAAAAATCTAATCGCTCTTGTGTTAAAATTTGTGCCATTCCAAAACAACTAAGTATAATTCCAAGTAAAATAAGAAATAGCCACCTTTTCATTTTAGTGCTAGAACCGAAACCATTTTAAAAAACCTTTCATAATTAATTGTATGTCCTTTCTATTATTATTCACCTATAATTTTTATTTCTAATTCAATTTGCTTTGAAAATTTATTTAATACTTCTTTTTTTATATGTTCTGTTAAATTTATTACATCTTGTGCAGTTGCATTTCCTGTATTTACAACAAAACCTGCATGCATAGTAGAAACCTGCGCTCCACCTACTTTATAGCCTTTTAATCCACATTCATCTATTAATTTTGCTGTAATAAAATCTGTTCCTCTTTTAAATGTACTTCCTGCACTTGGCATTTGAATTGGTTGTTTTTCTTTTCTACTTTGCATATTTTCATTCATCTTTTGTTTTATTTCATCTGCTTTTCCATAAGGAAGTTCAATTGTTACATTTGTAATAATTGCATCTTTTTCAGAAAAAATACTATGTCTATAATCAAATTTGCATTCTTCATTTGTTATAGTATGAATGCTTAAATCTTTTTCCATATATGTAACATCTTTAACAATATCTTTCATCTCTCCACCATAGGCGCCAGCATTCATATAAACTGCTCCACCAATTGTGCCAGGTATTCCACATGCGAACTCAAAGCCAGCAATTTTTTCTTTTAAAAGCATTTGTGCTAATACTCCATTTTTAACACCTGCACCTAACTTTATAATAGCACTATTTTCTTGTTTTTCAATTTGTATATTATCTAAATCTATTTTAAGTACAATTCCTCTAATCCCATTATCTTTAACTAATAAATTAGTTCCATTTCCTATTATAGTTAGTGGTATATTATATTCATTAGATACCTTTAAAGAATATATTAAATCTGCTTCACTTTTTATATTAACTAATATATCTGCTTTTCCACCTATTTTAAAAGATGTATACTTTTTCATTTCTTCATCTTTTTTTACATAATTTAAGTCAATTTCTTTAGTTAGTATTTCATAAATTTTTTCTTTTTCCAAAAATACTACCACCTTTCTAGTTTTTATTCTAGTTTATTCGACTTTCTTTGTACCTATTACATTTTATTTTTAAATTTTATCATTTTTATATGTAGATTACAAGTTTTTGTGATTAAAAACATGGTAAAAATAAAACTGCACCCATATTTTAAGTGCAGTTTAAAACGATATTTTTTAATTAGTTATTAAAACCATAAAAGTACTAAATATGCAACACATACCATACCTGAAATAATAACAGCTCCTATTTCTAAAGCTTGTGATTCTTTAGAATCTTTTTTTTCTTGATTTTCATTTTTGCTTTTTTGGTACCAAGTTACTATTGCATAAATAATTGCTACTATTGCAACAGCAAATGCTGGTAATCTTGTTACTTTAAAAAAGCTCATAATTGCTGCTACAACACTAATTGAAAAAGATAATAATCCCATAATTATTCCTTCCCTTCTTTTGTATCATTATTACATAACAAATTATATCATTATTATTATTTTTTTTGCAATATTTTTTAAAAATATTTTGTATTTTTATCGAATTATGACATTATTAATATATAATTTAGCTTTACTTATTTAAATTTTAAATTTTTTATGGACAACCTTAAATTTTTTTCAAAAATTGTATAAAACATATTGTATATGTTAATAATTTGTATTATAATAACTTTAGTTTTAAAGATTCTCCGTTAGCTCAGTCGGTAGAGCGCTCGGCTGTTAACCGATAGGTCGTTGGTTCAAGTCCAACACGGAGAGCCAACAAAAAAAGCAGGTAATTAAAAATTATCTGTTTTTTTACTTTTTAGGAAACGACCTATCGGTGTTATAGCGAAGCTATTAACTGATGAAGAAACGAGCGCTGCCTGTGGCAGATTAAGCGAGTTTCTGAATATGCATAAACTATTGTTTTAGAGTTTACGAAGTAAAGTCTAAAACAATTAGTTTGATGCTAGGAGTCGTTGGTTCAAGTCCAACACGGAGAGCCAACAAAAAAGCAGGTAATTAAAAATTATCTGTTTTTTTACTTTTTAGGAAACGACCTTTAGGTAGTTATAGCGAAGCTATTATTTTTTTCATTTCCTCTTGCCTTTTTACTTTTTTAGTAGTAGTTTTTATTAACTCTTCAGAAGTTAATAACATTCTTTGAATATGCTTATATTTTGGAAAAGTAGTATTAAGCTGTTTAATTTCATTCCAAATAATTTTATATAAATCATCTTCACTTATATTGTCATATTTTTCTTTTACTTCGTCTTTGTTATATACTATTTTTACAGCTATTCTAACATCGGATTTATCTCTTTTATCTGGTATTCCAAATACCATACATTCTTCAACAAACTCTAATCTATTTACTAAAGTTTCTACTTCTTCTGGAAATACTTTTTTACCATTTTTTAAAACAATCATGTTTTTATTTCTTCCAGTAATATGCAAAATTCCTTTTTTATCATAATAGCCTAAATCACCTGTATAGAACCAGCCATCTTTTAAAACCTCTGCTGTTAGTTCTGGCATTTCATAATAGCCAAGCATTACATTAGGACCTTTTACTTTTATTTCTCCAATTCCATTTTCATCTGGACTATCAATTTCTATTGTATCATTAATCATAGGAACACCAACAGATCCACTTGCCATAGCTTTTTCATTTTCTGCTGCAATAACAGGTGCTGTTTCGCTTAGTCCATAACCTTGTACTGTTTTTATTCCCATATCATTAAAGCCTTTTGCAACTTTTGCATCTGCAGGAGCCCCACCAGAAATAACAAAACGTAATTCTCCTCCTAATGCATCTATTACTTGTTTAAATATTTTTCTTCTAATATCTATATGTAGTTTTAAAAGTGCATTGCTAATTACAGTTGCTACTTTGATTAATTTTGTTTTACCTTGCTTTTCAATTTCTTTCATAATAGTTTTATAAATAGCTTCTATTAAAACTGGCACACCAACAAATAGACTTACTTTATATTCATTTAAGTTTTGTTTAATATATCTTAAACCATCTGGGAAAACATTTTTTACCCCACAGGCAAGCATCATAACAATACAAGTAGAACCAAATATATGATGAAATGGTAAAAATGCAATATTTGTATCTGATTGCCTTATATCTTCTACACATTGCATTGCATAAATATTAGACGCAATATTTTTTTGTGATAACATAACAGCCTTTGAATTTGATGTAGTTCCTGATGTAAACAGTAAAATATTCATAGCATTTTCATCTATTTTAGCATTTATATACTCTTTTTGCCCACTTGCTATTAGCTCTTCTCCTTTTTGTAGCAACTCTTTTATAGACTTATAACCATCTATTTCACTCATACATATATATTCTGTTAAATTTGTTCTTCCGTTATTTTTAATTTCTGTAATTTCATCCGTTAGTTTTTCATCAAAAACAATACAATCTGCCTTGCTTCTTATAATAGAACCTTCAAGTTCATCATATTGTAAGTCTTTGTCTAATGGTACAGATACAATACCACCAAGTAGGTTTGCTAAATGGGTAATTACCCATTCATATCTGTTTTTACCAATAATTGCTATTCTTTTGCCTTGTAAGCCCATGTTATAAAAGCAAGTTCCTAGCTTGTTTATGTCTTCTAATAATCTTGTATATGTTACATTTTCATAAGATACTTCATTTCCATTTTTGTGCTTTATTACAAAAGCAGTTTTTTCATTATACTTTTTAGCTGAATTATAAATAATCTCCTTAACGTTATTAAACTCAGTAGCTTCATAGATTTTAATTTTTTCCATATAGAAGAATTCTCCTTTAATTTATTTTTTCATTTTTAGTATATCATAAAAAATAAAAAATGTCTTTATTCTGACTTAATAGTCATAAAAATTTTTTTATAAATATAAATCATTTTCTATTTTTTATGATATAATTTAAAAGACTTTTATTATTAGTGTTTAAATAAATCTTGAAAGGAATGTTTTAAAATGGCTATTATTGAAAAAGAATATATTGTAGATTTGGCTCAAGTAGGTAACTCTAATTTATTAACTAATCATGGAATTTTAGAATTATTAGAGAGTATTGCTTGCTATCATTCAAATTTAGTGCATTTTGGTATTAATGAAATAAATGAAACCGGTTTTACTTGGATGCTTTTACATTGGAAAGTTAAAGTTTTTAAAAGAGTTCTTTATGGAGATTCTATTACTGTAAAAACTTGGGCAGGTTATGCTAATAAATTTTATACTCTTCGTGATTTTGAAATTTATGATAAAGATCGGAAATTTAATTTGTATTGCAAGCTCTAAATGGGCTTTGATTGATGTAAATACTAGAAGTATAGCAAAAATTACAGAAGATGTTATTGGTAGGTATAATGCTGAAAGTAAAAGTGTTTTTAATGAAAATGATATTACAAAAATAAAACAACCTGAAGATTCTACTCTTTGTTTTGAATTTAAAGTTCAAAGAAGAGATATTGATGTTAACGAGCATATGCATAATATTTATTATTTAGATTATGCTATAGAAGCTTTGCCTGAAAACATATATAATATGCGGAGAAAGTAATGAATTTGAAATAATGTATAAGTCTGGCGCTAAACTAGGCAATTTGGTTAATTGTTATTATGCAAATGATTCTGAAAATGACTACATTATTATGAAAAGTAGCGATGGAGCTAAATTACATGCTATTGTTAAATTTAAGAAAAAATAAGAGGTGCACCTCTTATTTTTTCTTAATAATTCTAATTATTACAATGCCAGAAACTAATATTATAGCAAGTATTCCTATTATAATCCACATACTATTTTTACTTTCTATTTCTAAATTTTGTTTTTGCACATCTAGTATTTGCTTGCTATTATCTATTAAACTAACCGCTTCAACATTTGCATTCTTATTTTGTTCATATTCTTTTTCTTTTTGCGTTTGTTCTTCTATGCTTTGTCTATGAACAACAATTTTATATTTTCTAAAAGTAATTTTATTTTCAGCATAAACAGTTACTGTAATATTGTTATCTCCAATTTTTAAATTACTTGCTCCTTCTATTTTAACATTTGCATTCTCATTTTGTGGAATTGCTAAAATATTTAAATTTTCTATATTATTATCTACTGTAGCTTTATAATCTGTAATATTTTCAACAAAGTCATGCTCTAATATAGCATTTTCAATGGCTAGTGTTTCTAAATTTGCATTTGCAGTTTCTTCATTATTTGTTTTTGTTACATAAATTTTATATTCTGTTTGCTTTTTGTTATTTTCTGAAGTAACTTTTACTTTAATAGTATTTAAACCACTTTTTAAATTATTATTTCCTGTTATATCTACTGTAGAATTTAAATTTTCTGGAATTGCTGTAATTTCTAAATTATTTATATTTTCGCTTACAGTAATATAATATTCTTTAATTTCTTTTGTAAAATCAGGTACTATTCCTGGCTTATTTAAACGTAAAACTGCTAAGTTTGAATTATTTTTATCATTACTTTGAGTTATATCTAAAGTATCTTCTTCATTCATATTAATAACTTCTCCTATTTTTACTTCTGATACTTGTATTGTTGGACTTATTAAATTTTCTTTTTCATTATAGAAGTTTCCTTCAAGTGAAAAGTTAGTTATTCCATCTTCTTTAGCTTTAAAATTAAATTTAGCTAACTCTCTATTTTTGCTTATATTTTCTCCTCCATTTTCATCGAACCAAGTATTAATTAAAGTATTGTTTTCTACATTTATATCTTCTGCTTCTGAAATAAGTTCAAGTTTGCTAGAATCAAAATGAAGATTAATATTATATGCTGCTACATTTAAATTTTTAGCATTAATTGTAACAGTAAGTTCTTCTCCTTGTTTTATATTTTCTTTATCAGTTCTTACTTCAATTACAGCATTTTTTGTTTTTTCTATATTTATTACATCAGCAGAAACTTGCTCAATTTGTTTTAAATTTAAAATATGTCTTTGTATTTTTAATAAATCTACAGATGATGGGGATTTTCCGTTTTTTGCAATATTTCCTGCTTTTAAAAACATACCTTCTAATGGTTTAAGTTCTAGTATATGTCTTTGAATTACCAATAAATCTATACTATTTATTTTTCCATCTCCGTTTACATCTCCATATATAATTATTTTATATTCTATAACTAAATTTTCTTCATCATATACTCTTATTTTGCTTTCTGTTCCTACAAATTTACTTTCTTCTATTACTGTTCCAGATTTATTTACAATTTCTAATCTATAATTAGTTTTAATTTTTTCTAGTAAATCTTTTACTGTAGTTCTTTCATCTATTCCTGTAATTTGATTTGCATTAACTTGAAGCGGTTTTTCAAATATAATAGCTCCTTCTTCTAATTTTGGTATTACAGTAAGTTTTATTTCACTTTCAAAATTTCCTTCTTCTGTTATAGCTTTTATTGTAACATCTCCATTAGATATTGCTTTTATATTTCCATTTTCATCAACTGTTGCAATATTTTCTTCAGATGAATAGTAATTTACTTTTTTGTTATCTGCATCCTCTGGAAGTATTATTGGAACTATGCTGTAGTTTTGACCAACTTCTAAGCATAAATCTTGTTCTTTTAACTTTATGCCTGTTACTTTGCTATATACTTTTACATCTATAGTTTGCATTACACCATTTTTTGCTTTTACTGTAATTGTAGCATTTCCAGAACTTACTGCAAATAATTTTCCTGTAGTATCTACAGTAACTACTCCTGAATTGCTAGATGTGTATGTTAAGCTTCTATTAGTTGCATTAGATGGCACTATTTCCACCTTTAAATTAACAGCTTCTCCCTTTTGTATAGTAGTATTTTCTAAAGATAATTTTATTTCTTCAATAGGTATATCTTTTACTTCTTTAATATAATCTTGATAAACATAGCCTACAATTCCATTTTCTAATTGAACTCTGTCCCATAATTCTCCGCTTTGCCTTCCTTTTGCTATTCTTGTCATTACTTCTCCTTGGCTAACACTTGTTAATACTTCATAAGAAGTACTAGGTCCTGTTCTAATATTTAAGCTTCCAGACACATTTGAATACACCTTTTTATTATCATTTGTAAAATCATTTGAATTAATAGCAGGACTAATACATGGAAGTTCCGGCAAATTTTCATAAATTGGTACTATAAAAGAATTAGAAGAATCTAGCATTTTGCTATTTGAATAACCGTTATATATAAGCTTAGACTCACTATATGGCGCAAGCACATTTGTCATATACTGATGCCAAAAAAGTGAATTATCTCCACTGTTATCTACAATATGGAATTTTTGCAAATAAATAGTATTTTGTCCTAAATTTATATAGCTAGAACCTATAAAAATTGCTCCACCAGTAATTGCCCTTTCTTTTGTATTCCATGGTATTAGATATTTAGATTTAGTAGCGCTGCTTGCACCCTTTCCATCTTTAGCAAATTGAAGACCATTTTTTATTGCACCCATTGTTTCAGATGAGCTTGTAGCTCCAATGTTATAAAAATTATATAAACCTTCGTAACCTTCTACAGTCCCACTAATTGAGCTATGAGATAAAAATGGCCCAACTTCTTGTTTTATACGAGATGCCAAATGAAATCCGCTTACATCTGAAGTTTTTGCAGCTGTTAAAATTAAGTCTGAATATTTTTTATTCATAACAACATTTTTTCCACTTGATGTTTTATATTCTACAATTTTGCTATAAAACTCTGTTCCATAAAGAATTTTTTCAATATTACTTACAGTATTAGTATTTGAATTATATGATAATTCTTCAAATTGAAATACTCTAACAGAATTTAAAAAATTTCTTGGATCCATTGCATATTCAACTGCTTGTTTAGAACTATCTACCCAACCTGCATCTATTTCTACATTATATTCGCCACTTTTAGTATTTTTCCACGCCTTAGAATACGATTTTGGCACTAAATTTTTTCCATATACATTTTCTTTTCCTATTACATAATTCCAGTCTAAATTAGTGTATAATGCTTTAAACTCCCAGTTTGGATGCTGTTTTTTTAGTTCATCTATATATGGTTTATAACTTTCCGGAAATGTAGTAGAAATATTTTTTTGTTTATCTGCTACATTGTTTTGTAGTAAGGAAAAAATAACAAAAAATGTAATTATTAAAGCCAAAATTATTAATAAAATTATTTTTATTATTCTTTTCATTTTGTATTTTTCATTCCTTCCAAATTTTTAAACTTTTTCTCTGGCTTTTACAATAATTCTTTTACTTGTATAATCACTGCAAGTAATTAATGTAACTTCTTTTTTTCCATTTGTGTTCTGTGATAAAACTTCGGTTTGCTCTGGTTTTACTTTGTATATATCATATATTTCATAAGTAACCTCACCATGCTTTTTATCTGTTAAAGTAAATTTATCTCCTTTTTTTAATTCGTTTAGTCTTCCAAACATATTCTTTCTAAGAAAATTATGTCCTGCTATACAATAATTTCCTACTTCATTTGGATCTGGACCATAATATTTAGTTACACAAATATCTACAGCAGCTTTACTATAATTTTTAAGCACATAAGTATCAACATTTATTTTAGAAATTTTTAGTCTAGCTGATACGGTATACCCTTTATATGTTGCTGGTATTCCTGCTGGCAATTCTTCTTCATTATTTGTAGGCTTTTTAGTTGGAGTAGGTGTTGGAGTGCTAGTTTGTGTATTTTCATTTGTAACATTATTTTGCACTTCGTTTACTGCATTTTGATCTATTTCATTTGTGCTAGGCACTTCTATATTATTTTCTGGTAGTTGTATTAAATTTCCTTCTTCATAGTCTCTAATTCTGCTTTCTCTATAAATACCATAAGCTAAACAAACACTAGCAACTATTACAAATATCCATAAAATGATTCTAATTATTTTTCCTATTTTTTCTTTCATAATATACCTCTTTTATATAATTAAAATTTATGTAATTGAATAGAAACTAAATTTTATTTAGCTTCTATTCAAATCTATTATTTTTTAGTAATATATAAATATGCACCTGCTAAAGTAATGAAAATAATAGTTATAGTAGCATATCCAGTTCCACCTGCTTTTGGTAAAGTAGTAGGTAGTTTTTGTTTATTATCTTCCTCAGTTTTTGCTTCTTCTTCACCAACTCTTACATTAAAATCTTTTTCTACAATAGTTTTATCTTCATTATCTCTATCTATTAATTTTACGTGTATTGTGTAATTTCCAATTTCACTAAATTCTCCTCTTAATGCTAAAACTTGTTTTACGTCTTTTCCTCCTAATTTATAGCCACCTTCTTCACCCCAGCCACTATGAAGTAAATCTACTTGCGCATCTTCTTCATCTATTGCAAGTAATTTTACAGTTGAATTTTTTGATGGTGTCTTAGTTACTGTTGCAATTAATCTAACATGATCATAATTTTTTCCTAAGCTAGATTCTGTAGTTAATGTCATGTTTTTCTCTAAATTAGGTAAAATAATTCCTGTATATTCTAGTTTTAAATTGTAATTAACATATTTAGGTTGTACTAAAACATCTTTTTTAAAAGGTTCAGTAATATCTTCATATTCTTCACTATTATCTGGGTTTGATAATCCTGTTAAAGTTACAGAAAAGTCTGTTGGTGTGTCTGCATAAATTGCAGTTTTTGCCTTAAAAGTAATAGTTGCACTTGTTCGTGGATTTCCTTGATTTTGTGAATAATAATAAGTAAGTATTACTTTACCATCTTGATTACTAGCTTCTCCACCATCTGAACGCACATAATCAAATACATCTTTATCATATTGTGCAGTTATTGTGTATGCACCTAATGCTCTACCAAAGCTAGTTGTTAAAACCACTTCTTCTCCTGGAGCAATTTTTACTTTACTTACATCTATTTGGGCAGAATCTAGTTTACTTTGTTGTGCAAAAACTGTTGTACCAAATTGCATAAATAATATTGTTGTAAGAAATAATATTAATATTAAAGAATAAAATTTTTTCATTTTTAACACCTTTCTCCATTAAATTTTTTATAATTTATTTAAGCTAAAATTTTTAAAATTTACATATTGTTTAAAAGCCTTATTTTTAGCCTCAAAAACAGTTTAATGGAACTATTTTTTCAATATTATTATGTGTTAGTTTTTTGTTTTTATTTTTCCAATTTTTTTATTTTATTTTTTAAATTGTAAAAATTTTTTTAACGAAATGATGCACAAAAAAAGATGGGAAAAATTTTCCCATCTTTTTTTCTTTTATGCAACCAGCCAAACTGCAATGATCTTGCCATCCTGCCGAATAGCAGTTAAATCTTTCCCTGGCTCTACTGCTTCAAACCAAACGGAAGAATTTGTACTATGAGTCACTTTCTTTTCATACGTGTCTCCGCTTTTGAAGCTTATTTTTACGGTTGCCTCAATGTGGCTAACATCTTTGTTTCTTGTAGAAACAGAAATGGCCTCCACAGTTTCTTTGCTGCGACTTATGTGCATTTTTTACCTCCGAAAAATTATTTTTTGTTGTTTTTCTTATAATGCCTACACGGAAGTTATAAAAAGAAACTAATTATATTATAGCATATTATTATAGTTTTTTCAAATTATGCTGATATTTACATTGCATAAACTTTTTGTGGGAAACACCACTTTTGATATTATCCATACATTATTTTATTTAATATTTTTCTTATAT
>CANQPV010000011.1 GCA_947625825.1 uncultured Clostridia bacterium
GAAAAAATTGACAAAAAAATTAAGCATTTTTAATGCTTACATCAAATTTTGTTTCATAAAAGTGTCAAACTTCCGGGTATTCCCATGTTAACATTAATATTTTCATTAAAATATTTACCCCTTTCAGTTTTTTCTTTTGCTTCTCATTTCTAGTTTAATTTATTGTATACAAAATTTTGACAAAAGTAAACATATTTTACTAAAATTTTATGACAAATTTTTTTAAATTTCTACTCATTTACTATTGAATTTATTTTTATTTTGATATAGTATTATTATAATATGTTTTACACGAACGTGGAGGATAAAATGCCAAGAAAAGCAAAAGATAAAATTGAAGATGAAAATCAAGTAATATCAAAGAAAGCAGGCACAAAATCAACAAAAGAAGTAGCAACAAAAAAAGTTGCTACTAAAAATGATGCTCAAAAAAAGGCTAAAAGTGTATCAGATAAAAAAGTAAAAAAAGCAACTGTAAAAGAAGCTTCTAAAAAAACTACTTCTGCTAAATCCTCTGCTAAAAAAAATAACTCAAAAAAGTCTAATACTAAAAAATCTACTACAAAGTCTACTACGAAAACTACTGCAAAATCTACTGCAAAATCTGCAAAAAAAAGCACAATTAAAAAATCTGTAGCAAAGAAATCAAATATAGAAGAATATTATGATTTACCTAATAAGTATGAGCAAACTATTGTAAAAATTTTAGCACAAACTCCTACTATTTTATTTGTTTATTGGGACGTTTCTTCAAAAGATAAAAACAAGTTTATAAAAGAATATGGTGAAAACTTTTTTAATGAAACTTCTCCATATTTAGTAGTTATTAATAAAGATAAAAATTATCAATTTGAAGTAGAAATAAATGATTATGCTAATAGTTGGTACTTGCATATTCCAGATAGTAATTGTAACTACGAAGTAGTTTTAATTAGAAAAAATAAAAATTCACAAATATTACCTCAAAATTCTATTACTATTATATCTTCTAATGAAATTGAAACTCCAAATGATCATATTTTATTTGAAAAGCTAGGCAAAACTATTTTCTTTAAAAATGTAAAAAGTGGTTACGTTGAATCAAAAGATATTTCTTCGTTTGCATTTATGAATAATATTGGTAGAATTTATAATATTTATGACTTGTATAAAGAAATTTACAAAAACGAATTAAATGGAGATGAATTGGGAATAAAGCTTTCTTCTTCTCAATTTAGCTCTAATTTTAAATAAATTTTATGACCTGTCCCTAAGTGCTTAAAAATAAGCATTGGGGTCTGGTCCAAGCACCCCCAAAATAAGCAATGGGACCTGTCCCTAATAAGGAGGAAATTATGGCTAAGGGCTATGTTAGCTTTATACTACATGCACATTTGCCTTTTATTCATCACCCTGAAAGTGAAGATTATTTAGAAGAGCAATGGCTATATGAAGCAATTTCTGAAACTTATATTCCGTTATTAATAAATTTTACAAAATTAGAGAAGGAAAATGTTGACTTTAGAATTACAATGTCAATTACTCCTCCTCTTTTAAATATGCTTGATAATAAATTATTGCAAGAGCGTTATATTAAATATTTGCATAAACATACTGAGCTTGCTCAAAAAGAAATTATAAGAACTAAAGATAATGAAAAAGAAAATGAACTTGCTAATTATTATTTTAACCGTTATTCTAATGATTTACATTTATATAAAGATGTGTATAAGTGCAACTTAATAAATGCTTTTAAGCATTTTCAAGATATTCGGTAAATTAGAAATTATTACATGTGGAGCTACACATGGCTATTTTCCTATTTTATATGTTAATGAAAAAACTATTAGGGCGCAAATTGCAGTTGGTGTTCAAACTTATGAAAAATATTTTGGAAAAAAGCCTCGTGGTATTTGGCTTCCAGAATGTGGCTATATTCCAGAATGTGATAAATATTTAAAAGAATTTGGAATTGAATACATTATTACAGAATCTCATGGAATTTTATATGCAGACCCTACCCCTATTTATGGTACTTTTGCACCTATTGTTTCTCCAAATGGAATTATTGCTTTTGGTCGTGATATAGAATCTTCTAGACAAGTATGGAGTTCTATTAATGGTTACCCTGGAGATTTTAATTACAGAGAGTTTTATAGGGATATTGGTTATGATGCTCCTTATGATTACATTAAACCATATATTGCCTCTAATGGTGCTAGAGTTCACACTGGTATAAAATATTACCGTATTACTGGAAAAAATTGTGAAAAGGATTACTATAATCCTAGATGGGCCATGGACTCTATAGAAAAGCAAGCAGGTCATTTTTTTGATAGCAGGGAGGCTCAAATAAATAAACTTGCTCCTTTAACAAATAATCCGCCTATTATAGTATGTCCTTATGATGCCGAACTTTATGGGCATTGGTGGTATGAGGGTCCAGATTGGATTTATATTTTATTTAAAAAAATTTATTATGATAAATGTAATTTTAAGTTAATTACACCTAGTGAATATATAGATAAATACCCTTCGATGCAAATTTCTACCCCTTGTCGTTCTAGTTGGGGTGCAAATGGTTATAGTGAAGTATGGCTTAATAATACAAACGACTATGCTCACAAACATTTACACGCTATTGGAGATAATATGGTAGAATTAGCGCAAAAATTTTATAGTGAAACTAATGAAATTAAAATTAGAGCTTTGAATCAATGTGCAAGAGAAGTTTTACTTGCACAAAGTAGTGACTGGTTATTTATTATTACAAATGGAACTATGGTAGATTATGCAAAAAAAAGAATTAAACAGCATGTTGGTAGATTTACTAAACTTTATAATGGATTAATATTAGATAATATTGATGAAAATTATATAAGCTTTTTGGAAGATTTAGAAGAAAAAGACTGCATCTTCCCTGAAATTGATTTTAGAATTTATAGCTAGATTACTCCCCTATGCAGTTCGGATGAAAAACAGAAGAAATATATAATAATAGTGCATTTTTCCTAATTATAGTTTATAGTTAATTATAAATTATAGAGTAGCCACTAGCGGTTTTATATATGTTTTTTCGTGCTTTAGACGAGAAAAAACATATATAAAACGCAAGCTTAAGTGGCGGTTCCTTTTAAGATATGATTATAATTTATTCTAGTTATACATAATTTGTATGCAAGTCAAAATTTTGCTTATGTATACTCAAACTTTTGCATTCTTTCAAGCTCTATTTTAGATAGTTCTTTTAACCATTTAGCAAAATCTGTTACATTGCTATCTTTTAAAAATTCAAAGTATTTTACTCTATCTTCTTTTGTTATAACAACAGGTGGTAAATCATTTTTTAATAACTCATAATTTAATAATATTCTACCTGTTCTACCATTTCCATCTTCAAAAGGATGTATTGTTTCAAATTCGATATGGTATTTAGCAATTTTAGTAAATATATCTTGACTATCATTATTATAGTTGTAAACAAAATAGTTCATTAAATTTGGTATCTTTTCAGGAGATGGTGGAATGTGCTCACTACCTCTAATAAAAACTTGTACTTTTCTATAGCCTTCAGTATCTTTAATGTCCTTATTTATAGTTTCATTTATTTTTTTTATAAATCTTTCATCAAATTGTTTGCTATTTTTCAAGTTTTCAAAAACTAATTCTAATGCTTTTTTATGATTAATAGCCTCATATATTTCTCTTGGTTCTTTTTTTTCAATTTTAAAGCTGTTATCATTATATAATATAGCATAAGTTTCAGCATATGTAAGATTGCTGCCTTCAATAGCATTTGAGTGATATGTACTTCTTGTAATTAAATCTTCTAAGTATTCTTTGTGACTTAGAATAAATTCTAAAACAGCCATAACTTTCTCCTTTTATCTAAGTGTTCAAACTTATTTGTTTAAATTTTCATTAGTCTCTTTTTCTTCATTATATCTATCTATAAAATAAAGTGGTCTATGTTTGCCTTCGTTAAAAGCTCGTCCAAGGTATTCACCAATTACTCCTAGGAAAATAAGTTGAATTCCTCCTAAGAATAATGTAACTACCATTAAAGATGCATATCCTGGTACATCTACTCCTGTTACAATAGTTTTAATTATTATATATATCATATAAATAAAACCAATTATTGAAACTAATATGCCAAATATAGCAGACCATCTTAAAGGTGAAGTTGTAAATGATGTAATTCCATCTATTGATAAATCTATTAATTTTGCATAATTCCACTTTGTTTGTCCTGCTGCTCTAGGATCTCTATCATATAAAATTTCTTTTTTATTATAGCCTATCCAGCTAAATAAACCTTTTGTATATCTTTGAGATTCTCTAATTGCTTTTAAAGCTTCTACACAACGTCTATCTAATAGTCTAAAATCTCCTGTATCTTTTTGAATTTCAATTCTTGTAAATGATTGCAATACCTTATAATACATTTTAGAAGTGAATTTTTTAAGCCATGTTTCTCCTTCTCTTGATTTTCTTTTTGCATATACATCATCATAGCCTTCTTCCCAATATTTTATCATTTCTGGAATTAGCTCTGGTGGATCTTGTAAATCTGCGTCTATAATAACTACCGCATCACCTTTGCAGTAATCTAAACCTGCTATCATTGCTGTTTCTTTTCCATAATTTCTAGATAAATTTAAATAGCAAAATCTTTTATCTTTTTCTCTTAATTCTTGCATTATTTGTAATGTATTATCTTTGCTTCCATCATTAACAAGTAATACTTCAAAATCATATTTAGAATTGCTATCCATTAATTTAACTAATCTTTCATATAATAAATGTAATACTTCTTGTTCATTATATGCTGGTACTAATATGGTAACTAATTTTTTATTTTCTTCCATAGAAAAACCTCCATTTATTTTTTACATTTTATAGTTTACCATATATTTTAATTTTAGTAAATAGCATAAAAATATTTTAATGTATAATTCTAGCATTGTTTAATAATCTATAAGTTTTGCAAATATTACAGTCTTTACAAATAGAAACTCTATCTTCAAAAATTAATTTAATAGTATTTATAAATTCATCTTCTTCATCTATTAAATGAATTTCTATTTTTTCTGGTAGCAAAGTTAACAAAGTATTTAATGCATAATCATTTGATGAAAAAGATATATCTGATAAATATTTTGCATTATATATATTATCTGAAATAGAAACTACATTTTTTTTACTATCTAATAAAATTGATTCACCTTTATTATATATTAAATGTAATAGTGAAAATTCTGGAAGTCTAGATTCTACATATATTTTAAGTAAATTTATAAATTCTGTGTATTCTTTTTCTATAACAAACTGATTAACAGCTGTATCTACTAAAGTATCTAAGCATTTAGTATAATCTTGTAATCTAAAATAAACAAAGCCATCTAGAACTATACATTTATTTTCTTTTGCATAATTCATAATTGTATTTTTTATATAGTTTTCGCTTTCAATAAGCATTTTATATTCTTCTGAGTCTTTTAATTTTAAAGTATTTTCTGCAATTCTGTCTCTTTCATATTCATCAAAATAAAAATAATTATAATTAATTAATTGTTTTATAAGCTTTTCTTCATAAAATTCAATAACAACCTCTTGTAAAATATTACAAAGAAAGTCGTAAAATTCTAAATTGTTTTTTCCTTGATAGTGAATTATTATATTTTCATATATTTTAAACTTATTTTTGGAATAAGTTATATTTTCAAAATCTATTTGTTCTATTCTTTTTAGTAGATAATTTAATATATCTGTATTATTTGTTTTTATGCAAAATGATTTCATGTTATTTTAGTTCTCCTTTCTGTATTCATATTATCTACTAAAATATCTTTAGATATACATATTTTATTCTAGATGGAATGAAATGGTAACATGTTCATTTTTAACATTTTAAATTGAATTTAAACCACCTTTTAAGCTATATACATTTTCATAACCTAACATTTCTAATATTTCCCCAGCCTCTTTACTTCTAATACCTGACGTACAATATACTATAATGGTAGTATTTTTATTAGGAACAAGGTTTAAAATTTCATTTTCAATATTATAAAGCGGAAGTAAAATTGCACCTATTAAGTGTCCTTCTTCATATTCTTGATGGCTTCTTACATCAATTAAAACTGTGTTTTCTTTTTTTAACATTTCTTGAAGTGTTTTATAATTAATTTCTTTTTCATTAATATGGCGATTAAATATTCTTTTTATTCTTTCTAACATTTATTTTTTCTTCCTTTCTGATTTTTAAAGCCAAAAAAATTGACAATATCCATACTATATTGTATGAATATTGTCGTATTTTGGTTTATAATATATTATTTTTTCTTTTGCTCTTCAATATAACTGTTATACTTCTTTTCTTGCATAACCGTTAAAACAGTAATTACTAATATGTATATTAAAAGTCCAATTGGTATAACTAAACGATTAATAGGTATTCTGCAAATTGCTAAAATGCTTAAATATAATGCTTCAGATGCTAAAATTGTTATAGCATATAATGCAAAAGTTTTTAAAGCACCTAATTTTCTATATCTAATAATTACATAAATTAAGACTATTACTGCAGATATAGCTATAGGAATTAAATATGGACTTAAAATACTGTAAAGTCTAACTTTTGGCTGATGAGTTACTTGAATTGCATCTTCAGCTTTGTTTTCTACCTCATATTTCTCATTTATTTTTGTATTTAAGGTTTCTACTTTTTCATCTATATTGTCTGCATTTTTTTCTTCAATTAAAACAGATGCCATATCTTCATATAATTCTACTTTTTGTACAATAACTCTGCCTTCGCCAAATACTTCTTTTACAATTTGTTTAATATCATTATTTTCAAAGGTTTTTCCTATATAAATATCTAGTCTTACATTTTTGCTATATGTTAAATCTGCTTTTAAACCTATAGTAGCTATAACAATGGCACCTATAATTATTATTGCTAATATTATTCCATAAATAATTTTATTTTTCATTTTTTATTTTTCCTTTCTATATTCTCAGTATTAAAATTGTTCACCATGCGCCACGTATTTTGTATATATTTTTTTCTAATGCTAAAATATACAAATTGCTAGCTGCTGCTTTAAATTTTATAATTTTATTTTTTAGTAGTTGCTACTATTAAACTTCTTGTTACTACAAGATGATATATAAAGCTTATTAAAATTCCCCAAAATATTGTCATACCAAAGCTTGAAGCTCCTACCCATTCTACAAAGCATAATACAACTGAAACAATAGTTACAGGTATTAAAATAAATAATGCTTTTAATACTGCTTCTTTAAAACTGCTAGATGCTTCTGCTAAAGTACTTGATTCTTGATGTTTTAGTAAATGTAACAAATACATTGTAAATATATAATTTAAAATAACTGCAATAACAACTCCCACAATACCCTCTAAAGTAATTACCGTATTTGTAAAACGAAGTATTAATAAGTAAAGTGCTATATAACCAATATAGCTAATTGATGCTAAAATTCCATTTTTTCTATAACGTAAAATTAAAAATACAATTCCTATAACAATTAATACTACTGCTAATATCACTGGAATAAATAGCATATTTGGTGTAATATCTGATATTACATAGCGGTTTTCATCTATAGTATAAGTAATAGGTAATGCATCTGTATCTAATAAGATTGCAAGCTGAGATGCTTCTTCTGCATAACTTGCAAAGTCTTCTCCAGAAGTTGTTGCTTTACCAATAGATAATTGAATCATACCATTAGAAATTTCTTCACTAAAATATGTACTTGTTAAAGTAGTATCATCTACCATTAAATTAACTTGCTTATTTTTTGTTTCCCCATCTTCAACATAACTAGTATAAGTATTAGTTATATTTTTTAGTATTTCTGTTCCTTCTTCATCAAATTTTATTACTAAAAATATAGTTGTTCCTGTTTCTGATGTGTTATAAGACCAATAAGCTTTTTCTAAATGATCTTTGTTTAATAATTCTTCTTCTGTTTCTGAATCTATTATTTTGAAATCACCTTTAATAGAAACATACTGTACTATTGTATCTGTTTGACTATCTTCTGGTAAGTTAATATACATTTTTCCATTTTCTTCGTCAAAACGCATTGTGTAATTTGCTAAGCCCATTCTTTTTAGTCTTTCAGTAATTATTGCTTTTGATTTTTCATAATTTTCTTTAGTTAAAACTTCCTCTGGATTTACTGGTTCTTCTTTTGTTGTTGTATCTTTTCCTTCTTCTTCTACTACATTTCCATCTTTATCGTAAATAACAGTATTTGTAGAAGCATCAACTGAAATTCCAAGCATTCTGCTTCCTGTTAAATCTGTTCCCCAACTATAATCTGGTAAAATGTTATTTACAAATTTTGTTTGCTTTACAAAAATTCCTCCAAAAGAAATTAAAGAAATTAATACTATTAATAAAATTACCAATACTACTTTTAATTTTTGTTCTGCTTTCACTTTTATTTCCTCCCATATTATAATAATTTTGTATCATTAATAATTAATTCAAACCATATTCCTAAATATTTTGCTGCATATTTACTCATCATTGTTCTGTCCATAAATATTTCAAAATAATCTAATACTGGCGATATTTCTGTATCTATTGTTAAATTTAAAACTACTTTTCTATTTTCTTTGTCTATTATAAATTCTGAATCTGTAACTGCATAATTTACTTTATCATGTTTATCAAATGTTGATATATTTTGATTTACAACTCTATCTCTATGCACATCTGATTTATCTGCTAAAATTAGAGCTGCAGATATATCACTAACTGCTGTTCCAGTTTGCTCATCGTGATTTCCTATTGCCATCATTATTTCTGTTCTTTTTTCTGCATCCATTCCCATATCTTTTAAAATTTCATAAGCAAGTATTGCTCCTGTATGTGCATGGTCTACTCTATTTACACAGTTTCCAATATCATGCATATATCCTGCAATTTTGGCAAGTTCAATTCTTTCTTCCGGATAGTCTAAAATTCTTAAAACTTCCCCTGCTCTGTGTGACACAATTCCAATATGTCTTGTAGAATGTTCTGTATAGCCTAAGGCATTAAGTTGTTTTTGCGAACTTAATATTAATTGTTTTAGTTCTTCATTTTGTTTAACATCTTCTAATGTAATCAAAATCTTTTTCCTCCTAATTTATTTTATAGGTCATTATACTTCATTATTTTATCTTAAAACGCAAAAAATATCAACTATTTTTTTGAATTTTATTTTCAAAACAGTTGATATTTAATGGTTTTATAAATAATTGCTTAAATAGTACTATTTTTCGCAGTTTTGAAAGGTCCCGTTCTGAGTTACTTCTTTGAATTTACTTACCGCAACGGGCATTTGAAAAACAAGAAAACTAGTACTATTTAAGCTTTAGTATAATTATAAATATTATAATTGTTTATTTTTTATTTAAGTTTACTCCTATAATTCCACCTATCATCCCACATACTACACTTGCACATATTATTATAATAGAATTTATATTAATTGAAAAACTTGCAAAGTATATGCTAGAACATAAATATAGTAGTAATATATATATAAGTCCAACTAAAGAACCATTTAGCAAGCCATTTTTTTTGATTTTTATTGTGCTAATTGTGCTTCCAATAAAAATGCTAATTCCTGCAATAATTGTAACTACTGGAATCATAGTAGTTTCAGATAAACTAGTATATGTAAGTAACATTGCAAAAATGAATAATAAAATTAGCGAAAGTAATATGGAAAAAATAGCACCTTTTAATATTCGTATGCTATTTTTTTTAAATTCACTTTCTTCTGAATAAATATTTTGTTTTATTATATTTTCTTTTTCCATTTTTCACCTCAAAAGCTTTTTTTATATATTATGCTAATAAGATGATTTTTAGAATAAAATAATTTATTTTGTGCAGTATTTATTAACATTTGCAGAGTTGTTTACTTACTTAAGTATCTTCAGTATTATTGCCTAATTTTTCATTATTTTCTGCATTTTGAACATTATTATTAACTTCACTATTTGAATTTTCCTGATTTGTTAGTTCACTTTGATTATTATTTAATTCGCCTTCATTTGTGTTTCCATTATTCTTTACATACTTTTCTATATATTCTATTACATTTAATTGCTGAGTTTCTGTAGTCATGTAATATGTTGTTTCTCCTGATGAAGTAATATAATAAAATGAAGTTAAAACATTTTGTATTAATTCTTTACCATCACTATCTATTAAACCATATAGATTATTACTTTTAACTACAATTCCTTCATACTTTGGAACTAGCAATATATTGTTTGCATTTTTCCCATTAGAACCATTGCTTGTAACCTTACAACCTATATCATCATATATAATTTCTGTAAGTTTTCTACCAGTTTTATCAAAAAATCCCCATTTATTGTTTTGCCTTACTGGTATGCATTTATTATATAATAAATATTGATTTTCAATATTATCATTATACATTGAAATATCTATTCCTATTTGATCATATTCTAAATAAACAACAATGCTTTGATTTGAATTAATAACACCATATTTATTATTATTTTTTACTAAGTATAAACCACTATCTTTATCTATTTGTTTAATGTCATCATAATCTGGGCTAATTTTTGTAGTAGCATCATATAGCATAATTCCCATTTTATTTTCAAGTGTTGTTACTATAAATTCTTGTGTACTTTCTATAAATTTAATTTTAGAATATTTAGTTCCTAAAATTTCATTTCCATTTACATTGTATACACCATAATGTCCTTCTGAATTCTTAACAACAATCATATTGTAAAGTAAAGCTTTCTGGTTACTAAAAGATGTATCTTTAATTGCAGCATTTTGGAACTTTGCCGTATAATAATCTACTAAATATGGTAAAGTATAAATAGTTATTGTATTTTCTTTGTTAGAATATGACATTGCAATATTAAATGCAATTTCTGCTCCATCTATGGTAGTACATAATTTATTATTTATCATTTTAATTGGCTCATCTATTTCATAATATTCCATATCAGCATTGTTATCTTCTAATAAAACTTTATAAATTTTATTAGAGCCTAAACTAAATGTTGCTACTTCATTTGCATTTTCTACATAGCATTTAGTAGTATCTTCTGTATATTGTTTATATCCACCATTAGAGGATTGATAATTTACAAATTTTGAAAAATCACGAATTGGAACATATATTTTTCCTTCTTCAAATATAAGTACATCTTTTAAGTCAGTATTTGCTTGTCCATCTATATTAACTTTAAGTTCAGTAGATTGAATATAATAAATTACTCCTATTAAAGAAATACAAGCAACTAGTAATACTACTAAAATTACTCCTATTATTGCCATTATTTTCTTTGTTTTAGCTTGTTCTTCTTTATTTTCATAGTTGTTCCCACCAATAAAATCATCCATTTTACTTTCTCCATTCTTTTGTAAATTATTTTTCATAACCATATTTTTTGTAAAACTCATTTTTAAAGTTTAATAAGTTATCATTTTCTATTTCTATTCTAACCCTTTCCATTAATTTAGTCAAGAATCTTAAGTTATGAATTGATAATAATCTAACTCCTAAAATTTCATTTGCTTTAACTAAATGTCTAATATATGCTCTTGTATAGTTTTTACATGTATAGCAATCACATTCTGGGTCTAATGGAGTAAAATCTCTTTCATAAGTAGCATTTCTAACTACTATCTTTCCATTCCATGTCATTGCTGTTCCGTTTCTTGCAATTCTTGTTGGTAATACACAATCACACATATCTATTCCAGCAAGAGCTGCTTCTATTAAATAGTCTGGTGTACCTACTCCCATTAAATATCTTGGTTTATTTTCTGGCATTAATGGTGCTGTAAAATATAACATTTTTAAAAATTCTTCTTTTGGCTCTCCTACGCTAATACCGCCTATTGCATAACCTGGAAAATCTAAATCTATTAAATCTTTGGCAGACTTAACTCTTAAATCTTCATAAAAACCACCTTGTATAATTCCAAATAGTGCTTGCTTTTCTGTATTTTTATGTGCCTCTTTACATCTTGCAGCCCATCTAGTTGTTCTTTCCATTGACTGTTTGGTATATTCATAAGTTTCGGGATATTTTACACATTCATCAAAAGACATTATTATATCTGCGCCAAGTGCTTCTTCTATTTCCATTACTTTTTCTGGAGAAAAAAAATGCTTTGAACCATCTAAATGAGATTTAAATTCTACACCTTCTTCTGAAATAGTTCTTAAGTCACTTAAGCTAAAAACTTGAAAGCCTCCACAATCTGTTAAAATTGGCCTATCCCATCGCATAAAATTGTGAAGTCCACCCGCTTCTTTTACAATTTCATGGCCTGGACGCAAATATAAATGGTAGGTGTTTGATAAAATTATTTGTGCGCCTACCTCGTTTTTTAATTCTTCTGGTGTCATTGATTTTACAGTAGCCTGTGTTCCAACTGGCATAAATACTGGTGTTTGAATATCTCCATGTGGAGTATGTACTATTCCTCTTCTTGCACCTGAATTTTTATCTATATGTAATAATTCATATGTTACCGCTTGGTCCATAATTTTCTCCTTATTTTATTAGCATAGCATCTCCAAAACTAAAGAATCTGTATTTTTTATCTACTGCTTCTTTATATGCTTTCATAATAAAGTCTTTTCCAGCTAATGCTGATACTAACATAATTAATGTAGATTCAGGAAGATGGAAATTTGTAATTAAGCTATCTATACATTTAAATTTATATCCTGGGTAAATAAAAATACTTGTATCTCCTTCTATTTCTTTTACCATTCCATTTTCATCTGCTACAGATTCTAATACTCTACAAGATGTTGTTCCAACTGCTATTATTCTATGTCCTTCTTTTTTTGCTTTATTTATTTTTTCTGCATCTAAAGCTTTTATATAAAAATGCTCTGAATGCATATCATGATCTTCTACTTTTTCTACTTTTACTGGTCTAAAAGTTCCGCAAGCCAACATGTAAAGTTACATTTGCAATGTCTACACCCTTTTTTGCTATTTTTTCAAATAGTTCATCTGTAAAGTGCAAACCTGCTGTTGGAGCAGCGCTTGAGCCTTCGTATTTAGCATATACTGTTTGATATCTGTCCTTTTCTTTTAATTTTTCATGTATATATGGCGGAAGTGGCATTAAACCAATTTCATTTAATATTTCATTAAAAATTCCATTATATTCAAATTTAACTTTTCTATTTCCGTGAATCTAACTTTTCCAATATTTCTGCTTTTAATAAACAGCTATCTGTACCAAAAGTTACTTTTGTACCTGGCATTAACTTTTTCCCAGGTTTTACCATAACTTCCCAAATATCGCCTTCTATTCTATTTAATAATAAAAATTCTACATTTGCACCTGTTTCTTCTTTTTTGCCATAAAGTCTTGCAGGAATTACTTTTGTATTATTTCTAACCAGACAATCTCCTGGCTCTAAAAAGTCTATAATATCTTTAAAGGTTTTGTGTTCTATAGTTTTAGCGCTTCTATCTAAAACCATTAATCTTGATTCATCTCTATTTTTTATTGGTACTTGTGCTATTAATTCTTTTGGTAAGTCATAATTAAATTCTGATACTTGCATTATGTTTTATCTCCTTTTATTTTGCTACTCTTTTGATGCATGTGAAAAAAGTAATTTTCTTACTCTTGTACTCAATTTTCCAATTGCTTCTATTATATTTTTTGGTTCGCTAAATGTGTCTAATTTAATACTGTAGATGAAATTTTCTTTGTTAGCTGGTTTATATGTATATATTTCTTCTGGAAGACCTATCTTTTTACCTTCATAACTAATATTACAATTCATATAATCTGTATACCATTTCTTTAAGCCATCTATATTGTTTTCAGAATAGCCATACTTTTTATAATCATGAAGTTCTGGAATTTCATAGCCATATTCTTTGCTATTTCTTTCTAGGGTGTGTAAAAATTCATGAAGGAATACTTCTTCTGGAAATGTATTAAATAAATAATTATATTGATATACATAATTATTTTCATCATCTGGCATACGAATATTAGAAAAGCCTATTCCTAAATAATCCATTCCACCAAGACCAACCCAGTCATTTACTAAAATGTCATTTCCTTTTTGTTTATCTGCCATACGAAATGCCACATATATATGGTCATAATTATTTTGTTCTACATAAGTATTTATATATTCGTATACATCATCTGCTGAAACATAATAACCACTTTCATCATCATAAGAAAGCGTTTTAATTGGATCTGAAATAGTATATATTTCATATTCTATGCTCATTTTATTTTTACAAATTTGAGAAATAGATGTACTATATCTGCTTATATTATCTTTAACAGTCATAATATCATTATTACTCATTTGTAATTTAACATGCTCCATTTTTCCGTTAACATTAACATTAACATCTATATTAGGGAAAATAAAGCAAACCATTTTCCACTTACTATTAGTATTTTCAGTTCCTACTTCTACTTGAAAATCTGAAAACCAAGCTGTTCCTTTTGATTTTTCTGCATAACCACCTAATCTAAATCCAAGATTTACTTCTGTTCTATTTTTTGAATTAAAGTAAAATGTTAAATCTTGCCAGTTAGATGTTCCAGTAATTGTTTTAGATCTTTCTGTAGTTCCATTAATGCTTATATGTGCTCCTCCATTTTTGGTATTATTTAAATTTTTTACATCTTTTACTTTAACTTTGCAAGTTACTTTATATGGTCTATTAGGAATTACAGAAATTGTTTGTGAAAATATAGCATCAGTATAATCTATATTTTCTATTTTATAGCTGTCCATTTTAGAGTATTTTTCTTCACTGTCTCTAGTAAAGTTAGTTTTACCTATTTCAGTTACACTTTTATCAAAATCATTATAGTTATATTTATTGTAAATTTTAATTGTTATTGTAATAGCAACTATTAAAATTATTATTGAAATTATATTCTTAACTATGTGACTTCGTCTACTCATTATTAGCCTCATTCCTTCCTAAGGCACAAATTAAGTCTAAAAAGAATTAAATTTTTGCCTTGTTTTCTTATGTTTTATTATTTATGAGATAAGGAAAGTGTAATATACACTTCCATATATTTCTACATAATAATCTTATAAAGTTGAAATAACTTTGCTACATCTATGGCAAAGTGTTGGATGCTCTTTATTTTCTCCCACTGTAGTATCGTATTTCCAACATCTTTCACATTTTTCGCCTTCTGCTACTTCTACTTTAATTCCTAATTTTTTATCATCTTTTCTTTCATTTAATTCTATGTGTAAATCTGATACAATAAATACTGTTTCTAATAGCTCTTTGTTTTCTTTTAAGAATTCTACTTCTTTTTCGTCAGCATATAAAGTAACTTTTGCATTTAGTGAATGTCCTATTGTTTTATTGCTTCTTGCTAATTCTAACTCTTTTGCAACAGCTTCTTTAAGTTCTAAAATATGATTCCATTTTTCTTCAATTTCTTTATTGTCATATTCAGCTTTTGGCTCTGGCCAGTTGCTTAGCATTACACTTTCTACTTTTTCATTTTCTGCATGTGGCATATATTTCCAAATTTCTTCTGCAGTATAGCAAATCATTGGTGCTAATATTTTAACTAATGTATCTAATATAATATACATTGCAGTTTGTGCAGATCTTCTTTCTAAAGAATCTTTTTTAGAAGTATATAGCCTATCTTTAATAATATCTAGGTAGAAGTTGCTCATATCAATTACGCAGAATTGATTAATGTCATGATATACTAAATGGAAGTTAAAATCTTCATAGTTTTGAGTAGAGTCTTTTAATAATTTATTTAGTTTTAATAATGCCCATTTATCAATTTCTTGCATTTGTTCATATTTTACCATATCTTTATCTGGGTCAAAGTCTGAAGTGTTTCCTAAAATATATCTTGCAGTATTTCTCATTTTCCTATAGGCTTCACTTATTTGTTTTAATATATCTCTTGATATACTAACATCTGACTTAAAGTCTGAAGATAATACCCATAATCTTAAAATATCCGCACCATATTCTTTAATAATGTCTTGTGGACTAATTCCATTTCCTAAAGATTTAGACATTTTTCTGCCTTCTTCATCTATTACCCAACCATGTGTTAATATTGCTTTATATGGAGCTACACCTTTTGTTGCTACAGATGTTAATATAGAAGATTGGAACCAGCCTCTATATTGATCATGTCCTTCTAAGTATAAATCTGCTGGGAAGTCTAAACCTCTTTCTACTAATACACCTTGATGTGAAGAACCAGAGTCAAACCAAACATCCATAATATCTGTTTCTTTTTTGAAGTCATGTGAGCCACATTTTTTACATGTTGCACCTTCTGGCATTAAAGATTTCTCATCTAGTTCAAACCACGCATTTGAGCCTTTTTCTCTAAATATTTTTTCTATTTTTTCAAAGCTTTCTTTAGTAGCATATTCTGCTTTGCATTCTTTACAATAGAAAATTGGAATTGGTACACCCCAAGTACGTTGTCTAGAAATACACCAGTCTGCTCTATCTTTTACCATGCTTGCTATTCTTTCTTTTCCCCAAGAAGGTGTCCATTTTACTGTTTCTATAGCTTTTAATGTTTCATCTTTAAAGCCATCAACAGATGCAAACCATTGGTCTGTTGCTCTAAATATAATTGGATTTTTACATCTCCAGCAATGTGGATAAGAGTGTAAAATATCTTCCTTTTTCAATAAATAGCCGTTTTTATCTAACCATTCAGGAATAACTTTATTTGATTCATCACAGCTTAAGCCTACAAATGGACCTGCTCCTTCTGTTTGATAACCTTTTCCATTAACAGTAACTATAATGTCTAAGCCAGTTCTTAAACCACACAAATAGTCTTCTTTACCATAGCTAGGTGCTGTATGAACTGCACCAGTACCTGTTTCTAAGTCTACTGCAACATCATTTTCTCCACCTAAAACTACTCTAGATGTTCTATCTAAGAATGGGTGCTTGCAAAGTATTCCTTCTAATTCTGTACCCATAACTACTTTTAGTGTTTTATAATCTGTTAGACCTATTTTACCCATTACTTGATCTACAAGTAATGATGCCATTACAAGTTTACCTTTTTCACATTCAACTAAACTATATTCATAGTCTCCACCAACTGTAATACCAGTGTTACCTGGAAGTGTCCAAGGTGTTGTTGTCCAAATTACAATACTTGTATCTGTATCTAATACGCCTTTTCCATCTACTACTGGGAATTTTACATATATAGATGGAGAAGTAATATCTTTATATTCAATTTCTGCTTCTGCTAAGGCTGTTTCACAATCTATACACCAATGTACTGGTTTTAAGCCTTTATATATGTAGCCTTTTTCATACATATCTGCAAATACACCAATTTGTCTTGCTTCAAATTCTGGTTCTAATGTTTTATATGGGTGTTCCCAATCTGCAAGTACGCCTAATCTTTGGAAACCTTCTGTTTGTTTTCCTACATATTGAAGTGCAAAGTCACGGCAGGTATCTCTAAATTTTGTAATACCTATTTCTTCTCTATTAATTCCTAATGCTTGAATTGCCTTTTTTTCTGTTGGAAGTCCATGTGTATCATAACCCGGAATAAAAGGTGTTTTATAGCCTTGTAAACTTTTAAAACGATTTACTGTATCTTTTAATACTTTGTTTAATGCATGTCCCATGTGTATTTCTCCATTTGCATAAGGAGGTCCATCATGTAATACATAAGATTTATGTCCTTCATTTTTCTTTAGCATTTTTTCATATAAGCCATTATCAAAAACTTCTGCTTTAATTTTTGGTTCATTTTCTGGCAAATTTCCTCTCATTGGAAATTCTGTACTTGGCAAATTTAAAGTTTTACCATAATCTAATTTTTCTTCTGACATTTTAACTTTTCCCCTTTCTAAGTTATTAATTCAAAATAAGCCATTTCGTCTTTATTTTAGGACGAAATGGCTTTTATTTTCCGCGGTACCACCTAATTTAAAAGAATATGTATTAAAAACTTTTAGAAATTTATTTTTCTCTAAAATAATTTGCATTTCTTTTCACTCTTATTCTTTAACGCAGAACTTACGGTTTCTTTTACTTTGTAATTTTATGTTCATATTAAATTGCTTATAATTGCATTTAAAAGAAACAGCTTAAAAGGTGATAACAATATTTTTAAGTTTCTACCAAACTTTCACCAAATGTTTAGCTCTCTGTAAGATTTTTAAAATATTGTGTTGTCCTTTATTTTAGCTTTTAATTTGTACCTATATAGTGTAGCATTTTTTTGTTCTTTTTTCAAGTGGTAATTTAAAGAAATTTTAAGTATTTGTAAAAATTATTAATGTTGAAATAATTGAAAATGGAGCTTAGATATATACTCCTTTTATTTTGAATACATGTCTAAGCCCCATTTTCTAAATTTAGCAAAATAAATTCTATCTTTGAAAAAAATAATATTTTAAGATAGTAAATGAGCTAATTGTTTTGAATTTTCACTAGTAACTGACTCTAAAACTGATATACGAATAGAATGTTTTTCTGATGAATTTTCTAAGGTATCTACTCTTTCTTCTAACTCTTCTTGTTTTTCTTGATGCATTTTGTAGCCATCAAAAAGTGCTGGAATTTTATTTGTAACAGCGTCTTCAACAATAAGTAATGTTCTTTGAATACTTCTTATAATTTCTTTTAGTTCTTCAAACTGTTCATCATGTTCTTTTAGTTTTGCTTCTATTCTTTCAAAGCGTTCATCATGCTCTTTTAGTTTTGCTTCTATTCTTTCGAAGTGTTCATCATGCTCTTTTAGTTTTGCTTCTATTCTTTCGAAGTGTTCATCATGCTCTTTTAGTTTTTCGTCAATTTCTAAGAAATGTTCATCGCAACTTTTTAAATGCTCTTCATGCTTATCTAGTGCCTTTTTTATTTCTTGATCCATATTTTTCACCACCTTTACTATAAATTTTATTAAGATTAAAATCTTAATAAACGAAGTATAACATAAGTTATAATTTAATTCAAGGTTTTTGTAAAAATTTACTTAGAAATTTTAATTTAGTCTTCCCACTCTAGTTCATAATCTGAAATCTGCACAATATCTCCATCTTTTATTCCTAATTCTTTTAATCTTTCGTTAATGCCTAATTCATTTAACCTCCTATGGAAATAATGTAAAGATTCATTGTCTTCTAAATTCAATGTTCTCATAAGTTTTTCTACAACTTGTCCAGAAACAATAAATATTTCATTTTCTTTTTTTACAATAACATCTTCTTTTTCTTCTAAAGTATATACTTTTCTTGATTCTTCTATTTCAATTAAATCTTCTTTTGGCAATTCTCTTAATACTTCTGAAACTCTACTTATTAATTCCTTCACTCCTTGACCTGTTGCTGCAGAAATAGCATATATTTCCATATTTTTTTGTTTAGCTAATTTTACTAAATCTTCATATAAAGATTTATTTTGCATACTATCTATCTTATTAGCAACTATAATTTGTTTTCTTTTGCTTAATTTCTCACTATATTTTTTTAATTCTGCATTAATAATTTCAAAGTCTTTTATAGGCTCTCTTCCTTCTAATCCAGATACATCAATTACATGTAATAATAATCTTGTTCTTTCTATATGGCGTAAGAACTGAAGTCCAAGTCCTATACCTTCACTTGCACCTTCAATAATTCCAGGAATATCTGCTATAACAAAACTGCTTCCATATTCAGATTTTACCACGCCTAAATTTGGTTCCAAAGTAGTAAAATGATAATCTGCAATTTTAGGAGTAGCATCTGTAACTACTGAAAGTAAAGTAGATTTTCCTACATTTGGAAAGCCAATTAGTCCAACATCTGCTAATAATTTAAGTTCTAATATTAATTCTTTTTCTTCACCTTTTTCTCCTTCTTGAGAAAATCTAGGTGCTTGCCTTGTAGATGTAGCAAAATGAGTATTTCCTTTTCCACCTCTACCACCTGCTAAAATTAATTCTTTTTGGCCCTTTTCAAATAAATCTGCCAAAACTTTTCCGAGTATTAGCATCTTTTATAATTGTGCCAATTGGAACTTTTATAGTTAAATCTGCTCCACTTTTTCCATAGCGATTAGCGCCTTCTCCATTATTACCATTTTCAGCTTTAAATTTTTTTTGATAGCGAAAATCTATTAATGTATTTGTATCTGGATCTACTTCAAAATATACATTTCCTCCTCTTCCGCCATCTCCACCGTCTGGTCCACCTGCTGCTACATATTTTTCTCTACGAAAAGAAACGGCTCCATCGCCACCATTACCAGCTTTTGCAATTATCTTTACATAGTCTGTAAACATGTTTTTCTCCTTTTTTATTGTCTTTTATACAAGTTAATTTTATTATATGACTTGTCCCTAATAATCTAATATAATTTTTATATGACCTGTCCCTAAGTGCTTGAAAACGAGCATTTGGACCTGTCCCTAATAATCCAATTTCATTGCTTTTTTAACTTTTTCCATTGTTTGTTTTGCTGTTTGTCTTGTTTTTTCTGTACCTTCTTTTAATATTTTTTCAACTAATTCTGGATGCTCTTCATAGTATTTCCTTTTTTCTCTAATTGGACTTAGGAAATTATTTACATTTTGTGCTAATTGTTTTTTACAAGCAACACATCCTCTTTTTCCAGCTTTGCATTCTTCGCAAACACATTCTACTTCTTCTTTAGTGCTAAATAGTTTATGATAATATGCTACCATGCATACATCTGGATGTCCTAAATCATCCTTTTTTATTCTTTGTGGGTCTGTTACTGCACTCATAATTTTTTTGCTAACTTCTTCTTCTGTATCTGCTAAATATATTGCATTACCTAAAGATTTGCCCATTTTTTCATTTCCATCTAAACCTTTTATTCTTTTGTACTCTGAAAGTATAGCCTCTGGTTCTTTTAATGTTTCTCCATATATGCTATTAAATTTTCTAACTATTTCTCTACATTGTTCAATTAAAGGAAGTTGGTCTTCACCTACTGGAACTACTGCACCATCTACTACAGTAATATCTGCTGCTTGACTTACAGGGTAACCTAAGAAACCATAAGTAACGCTTTCGCCAAATAATTCCTTTTTTTGTGCTATTTCTGTTTTAACTGTTGGGTTGCGCTCAAGCCTTGCAATTGTTACTAAATTAGAATAAAACACTGTTAATTCTGCTGTTTCTGGAATCATAGATTGAATATATATTGTTGTTTTTTCAGGGTCAATTCCTACAGATAAATAATCCATTACAACTTCTTTTACATTGTTTCTTACTTTTTCTGGATTATTAAAGTTATCTGTTAGTGCTTGCACATCTGCAATTAGTATATATGGATCATATTTTCCACTATTTTGCATCTCTAATCTTGTTTTTAAAGATCCAAAATAATGACCAATATGTAATCTTCCTGTTGGTCTATCTCCTGTAACCATACGCTTTTTTTGTTCTTCCATTTTTCATCATTCCTTTAACTTTTAATTATATTTATTAAAACATATTTATTATACTTAATTTTAGTACAATTTACAATAATTTTATAATAA
>CANQPV010000012.1 GCA_947625825.1 uncultured Clostridia bacterium
CTTAGGAGGCGGTCGCTCTATCCTACTGAGCTATAGACACATATTAACATTACCTTTATATTCTATAACATATTATTATAAATTTCAAGATAAAAAAGCTATTGACTTGGTGTGCTATAATTTTTCATAGTATATTATTAAGGAGTTAAACTAATGCAACGAATTTTAAGTTATATGAGAAAAACTATTGAAACTTATGAATTAATTGAAGATGGAGATAAAATTGCAGTCTGTCTTTCAGGTGGAAAAGATTCTTTTACATTGCTTATGGGGCTAAAAGCTCTTCAAAGATTTTATCCAAAACATTTTGACTTAATTGCAATTACTGTGAATCCTGGTTTTGAATTTTTTAATTCAGATTTCTTAAGGAAAAAATGTGAAGGATTTGGCGTTCCTTTAGTAGAAGAAGTTTCTCATATTAAAGAAATTGTTTTTGATATTAGAAAAGAGCAAAATCCATGTTCTTTGTGTGCTAATTTACGTAGAGGAATTATTAATTCCGTTGCTATAAGAGAAGGCTGTAATAAAATTGCCCTTGGGCATAATCAAGATGATGCTTTAGAGACTTTTTTACTTAATTTTTTATACGCTGGAAATTTAAATACTTTTGCTCCTATGAGTTATATGGACCGTTCTAAAGTTACTTTAATTAGACCTCTTATAGATACTCCTGAAAAGGAAATTAAAAAATTTATTAAGAGAAATAACATTGAAGTTATGAAAAAGGTTTGCCCAATGGATGGCTATTCTAAAAGAGAAGACATGAAAAATATGATTTTTGAGTTAGAGAAAAAAATTCCAACTGTTAAGGCTAATATGGCTGGAGCTATTAAAAGGGCTAATATAAATGGGTGGAAATAATTTTTTTCTATACAATAAAAAAGACTAGAAATTGTACATCTAGTCTTTTTTATGTTTCATTATAAAAATTATTTTGCAAGTTTTCTTACACTTTCTTCTAATTCTTTTAGTTTTTGTTCTGCATCTTCTAAGCTAGAGCCTTTTACACCCATATAGAATTTAATTTTTGGTTCTGTTCCAGATGGACGTACGCAGCACCAATTATCATCTTCTAAATCATAATATAATACATTTGATTTAGGTAAGTTTGTAGATGTGGTTTCTTTAGTTTGAGTGTTATAAATTGTTTGTGCTTGATAGTCTCCAAAAGATAAGACTTTTTTACCTGCTATTTCTTGTGGAGTATTGTTTCTCATATTTTCCATCATTTTTTTAATTTGCTCTGCTCCTTCTGAGCCTTTTAGTGTAATAGAAAATTGGTCTTCTTTATAATAGCCATATTTTTCATATACTGCAAGCATTGCATCCCATAAGGTCATTCCTTTTTGCTTATAGTAGCATACTGCTTCGCATAGAGTCATTACTGCTACAATTCCATCTTTATCTCTTGCATGTGTTCCTATAATACAACCATAGCTTTCTTCATAAGAATATAAGCAAGTATATTCATTGTTATTTTCTTCAAAGCCACGAATAATTTTTGCTATATTTTTAAATCCTGTTAATGTAGAAAATAATTTTACATTATATGCTTTTGCAATAGCATCTGTTAAATTAGATGATACTATTGTTTTTATAACTGCACCATTTGCAGGTAATGTGCCATTTGCCTTTTTTTGTGATAAAACATATTCAGCTATTAAATTACCTGTCATGTTCCCTGTAAATCTAATGTATTCTCCAGTTTCTTTATTTTTTGCATAAACACCCAATCTATCTGCATCTGGGTCATTTGCTAAAACTATGTCTGCATCTTTTTGCTTTGCTAAATCTAATGCTAGTTTAAATGCTTTTGGATCTTCTGGGTTTGGATAGTCTACTGTTGGAAAATTTCCATCTGGTTTTTCTTGTTCTGGTACAACATAAACATTTTCAAAACCAAGTTCTTTTAATATTGTTTGTACAGGAATATTGCCTGTTCCATGAAGTGGTGTGTATACAATTTTTATATCTTTTTGCATTTCATTTATTGCTTTTTGATTAACTACTAATTTCTTAAGTTCTTCTATATATCTTTTGTCTATTTCTTCTCCTATTGTATTATATAAACCTTTTTGAATTGCTTCTTCTTTTGATATTTTTTTAATTGTAGAAAAATCTGTAACATTATTTACTTCGTTTATTATTTCTTTATCTATTGGCTCTACTATTTGCGCTCCATCATCCCAATAAACTTTATAACCATTATATTCTGGTGGGTTATGACTTGCAGTTATAACAATTCCTGCTGTGCAACCTAGCTCTCTTACTGCAAAAGAAAGCTCTGGTGTTGGTCTTAATGAGTCAAAGCGATATGTTTTTATTCCATTTGCATTTAAAGTTAATGCTGCTTCATCACTAAATTCTTTTGACATCCTTCTTGAATCATAAGCAATTGCAACACCTTTTTCTTGAACACCTTTTTTTACAATATAATTTGCTAAGCCTTGTGTTGCCTTTGTAACTGTATAAATGTTCATACGATTTGTTCCAATTCCTATAACTCCTCTTAAACCTGCTGTTCCAAATTCTAAGTCTTTGTAAAATCTATCTTCTATTTCTTTTTCATCTTGAGAAATATTTCTTAATTCTTGTTTATCTTCTTCAGAAATAGCTGGGTCATTAAGCCAATTTTCATATCTTTGTTTATATTCTTCCATTATTTTTTTCCTTTTAATATTTATTTAGGTTTTTATTTGGCTACCTATAAACCATTTAGATTTTATGATAAATGGTGATAATTATTATATAAATTTCTTGCTGTTTCTGGGCTATCTACACCTTCTGCATTTTTAACTGGTGCAAACTCTTCTTCTCTTTTTACCCTATATACTAACATATCTGGTACATAAGAAAATATATCAAATAAAAATGCTTCAAATTTATACGCATTTGGTGCTTCTGGTTCTATAATATTTCCATTTGCATCTTTATAGCTTGCTTTCTTAAATGCAATATGATATGGTAATTTTTCTGTACTAATTTTTTCTAATAAGCTAATATGAAATTGGTGATTTACAATATTTGCATCTCCTAATAAGAAGTCTCCTTTTTCGTCTTTTGCTTTTGCTAATTCTTCAGAAATTTCAGAATACTCTATAACTCCTGGTTTACCATCTCTTTTGCAAAAAACTCCTACTTTTTCTTCTGCATAAGCTTTTACAACGCTTTTACTTGCTGTCATTTTTCCTAAATCTGCTTGCATACCAATAAATACTGGGTCTACAAATTTTGCTAAGATGTTATCTACACCACTAATAAAAATATATTCAATGCCTTTTTCTTTCATATCATATATAATTCCGTTTTTTCTCATTGCTTCAAAAACTCCGCCATGTCCATCTGCTGCTTGTTTTATAGTATTGTCTTCATTCATTAAAACTTTTCCATTTGTATCTATCATTGGCAAAGTTCCTTGTTTGAAGAACTTTATAGCTGATTTTGGATAATTAAAATAATTATTTTCTTCAAAGAATTTAACTGTGTCTTCGTTGTTTTCGTTGCTTGTCATTATATACCATGGTATAACTACACCATATTTTTCCTTTGCTTCTTTTACATTATCACATAAAAGTTCAAAAATAGATTTGTGTGAAGAAAGTCCAATATCATAAGTTCCCTTTGGGCCTGAGTGTCCAAGTCTAGTGCCTTGTCCACCTGCCATTGTTACAACTGCTAACTTTCCTTGTTTTACAATTTCTTCTCCTATTTTTGTATATTTTTCTATTTCTTCATTTGATAGTTCTGCTTTTGTAACATGTGCTATTGGTTCAATTTTGCTTTCTGTAAAATCTGGTTTTGTTTTTGTAGTTTCATATAAGTCTTCTAATTGTTTAAAATCTATTGTTAAAATTTCATCTAATAACTCACTTTTTTTATCTTCTGAAAGTTCGTTATAAAAATTAAGTAAATGTTCTTGCCCATATTTTGCAAGTTTTTCTTTTACCATTAATAATTTTTCTTCCATAAATTTTTCCTTTCTATTTATATTTTAATTTATTAAATCACACTTTTATTTTTTTGTAAATACGAAAAATATATACCATAAAATTAAAAGTAGGTGAAGAAAATTAATTCTTCACCTTTCTAAATTAATAGGACTTTATTGTATCATAATTTTCATAAATTAGCAATATTTCAGGCTTCTTTTTTATAGCCGTCAAATACTTCTGAAATTTCTTTTTCTCCTGATGTGTTAAATACTCTATCATGATTATTTAATATTTCTACAATATTACTATTAAAGTCTGTTACTTCAAAAAAATTAATTATTTTTATATTTGATACAGAAGATTTTTCTAGCCATTTTTCTATATTACAATTATTTTTTTCTATATAATCTTTTGAACCATTTATTAAAATAATATTTTCTGTTTTTGTATTAATTTCTTTATTTAATTTATTGTCTATATTTTCATATTTTATGCTATTTATATTTTTCCAATTTATAGATAATATTTTTTCTTTATTTTTTAAATTTAATTTTTCTACTAATATTTTTATGTTTTCTTCTAAATTATTTTCTAATACAGGTATAATTTTTACATTTTTCTCAATTTTTGAATTAATATAAGGTAAAATCATTGTTGCTAAATGCCAGTCACTTACATAAAAACTGCATAGTTTTTCTACTTTTTTATATTGTACTTTCATTTTTAAAGCCCCCTGTTTTTATTTTTAACTCTTGGAAAATTTTACCATTTTTGCTTTAAAAAATCAAGCTATTTTAGCATGAATCGTACGTGTTTATTCGACATTTTAATTATTGTTACTATTTAAGCTAATTTCAAATTATTTAATAAATAAAAAAAGTTTTTCCTATAATGTATAAATTATTAAAAAGTTGTCAATAATTGTATTAAATAAAAATTTTTGAAATACGGAGGAAAAAAATGAAATCTTTAAATAATTTTATTTTAAAAATAAAACCTTTTTTAGTAATTTCAGTATTACTTAGTATTTATATATTTATTTGTGCTATTTCTTATGTAAGTGCTGTTTCAACAGATATTGCAGATAGTGTTTTTCGTTTGCATGTTATTGCAAATAGTGATTCTACAGAGGACCAAAATTTAAAATTGAAAGTTCGTGATGAACTTCTTTTATATATGAATAATATTTCTAAAGATTGTTCTTCTAAAGAAGAAGTAATAAAAATTGCTAAAGAAAATATAAACAAGCTAAAAGAAATTGCTTCAAAAGTAATTTATGATAATGGGTTTAATTATAATGTTGATGTTGAAGTAGGTATTAGTGATTTTCCTACTAAGTATTATGGAGATATTGCACTTCCTGCTGGAAGTTATGATGCATTAAGAGTTAAAATAGGAGATGCTAAAGGTCAAAATTGGTGGTGTGTAATGTTTCCTCCATTATGTTTTGTAGATGTAAGCTCTGGTATTGTTCCAGATAGTTCAAAGGAAGAAATGAAGGAAAATTTAAATGATGAGGAATATGATTTAATTAGTAAGACCAATTCAGAAGAAATTACTTTTAAATTTAAATTAGTAGAATTTTTTCAAAATTTGAGATTAGGCCTAAACAAATAGTTATTAAAATAATATTCTTTTATTATTAGTTAACCTACTCGAATAGTACTAGTTTTCTTGTTTTTCAAATTGCCCGTTGCTAGATAGCTAATTCAAAGAAGAAATGTCAGAACGGGACCTCTCAAAACTGCGAAAAATAGTACTATTCGAGCTTTAATATAATTATAGCTATTATATAATAACATTCTTCCTTGGTATTTACAATTTAATTACTTGCCAAATAAATTAAAGTATGGTATAAAGAGAGTGGAAAAAGCCATTATTAAAAAATTGGAGGTAATTATTTTGGAGAAATTAGTAATTCATGGCCCAACAAAGTTAAAAGGAGAGGTAACTATTAGTGGTGCCAAAAATGCTGCTGTTGCTATTTTACCTGCTGCTTTATTAATTGACGGGGTTTGTAAAATTGAAAATTTACCAAATATTAGTGATGTAAAAATGTACTGTAAAATATTGCAAGAACTTGGAGCAAAAATTACATGGATTACAGAAAATGAAATTGAAATAGATGCAAGAGATCTTAGTTGTACTCAAGCTCCTATAGAAATGACTAGTAAATTTAGAGCTTCTTATTATTTATTAGGTGTTCTACTTGGTAGATGTGGAACTGCTGAAGTTGGTCTACCTGGACGGATGTAATTTAGGTGCAAGACCAATTGATCAGCATATTAAAGCATTTGAAGCATTAGGAGCAAATGTTGAAATTGCTCAAGGAAAAATTACAGCTAAAGCTAAAAAGTTAGTTGGTACTTCAATTTATATGGATATTGTTTCTGTAGGTGCTACAATAAATGCAATTTTAGCTGCTGTTTTAGCAGATGGTACTACAACTATTGATAATGCTGCAAAAGAGCCTCATATTGTTGACGTAGCAAACTTTTTAAATACTATGGGTGCAGATATTCGTGGTGCAGGTACTGATGTTATTAAAATTAATGGTGTTAAAAAATTACACGGAAATGCTACATATTCAGTTGTTCCAGATCAAATAGAAGCAGGTACTTTTATGCTTGCTGCTGTTGCATCTCGAGGAAATATTTTAATAAAAAATTGTATACCAGAGCATTTAGATTGTATTACAGCTAAAATTATAGAAATTGGTGGTACTGTTGAAGATTACGGAGATTCTATTAGGGTTAGTATGAATAAAAGACCAAATAAGGCAACTGTAAAAACTCTTCCTTATCCTGGTTTTCCAACAGATTTACAACCTCAAATGGGAGTTGTACTTTCTACAGCAGATGGTACAAGTACACTTCATGAAAGTATTTGGGAATCTAGATTTCAATATACTTTTGAACTTAATAAAATGGGTGCAAAAATAACAGCTCAAGGAAAGTCTGCTGTTTTTGAAGGTGTAAAAGAGCTTACAGGTTCTCCTGTTTATGCAACAGATTTAAGAGCGGGGGCAGCTTTATTAATTGCTGGAACTATAGCAAATGGTGAAACTCAGCTTTATAATATTGAGCATATTGATAGAGGCTATGAAAATATTGAAGAGAAATTTAGAAATTTAGGTGCAAATATTCAAAGAGTAACCGAACCAGATGAAAAGTAACAAAGGATGATTTAATTTATGTTTAATTTTTGTAGTTTATATAGTGGTAGCAGTGGAAATAGTTTATTTATTGAAACTCCTAATACTAAAATTTTAATAGATGCAGGTGAAAGTGCTAAAAAAATTGAAACTGCTTTAAATAGTATTAATGTAGATGTTAAAGATATTGATGCTATTTTAGTTACGCATGAGCATGTAGACCATATTAAAGGAATTCCTACTTTATATAAAAAGTTTAAAGTTCCTATATATGCAAACCGTGAAACATGGGATGCTATGCCAGAAGTAGCTTCAAAAGTAGAAAATGAAAATCAAAATTTGTTTTTAATAAATGAAAATTTTGATATTGGAGATTTAAAAATTTTACCTTTTTCTATTCCTCATGATGCTGCTAACCCATGTGGTTTTAATATTTATTATGAAAATCAAAAAATTAGTGTTGCAACAGACTTAGGTCATATTGATTCAAAAATTATAAAAAGTTTAGAAAGCAGTTCTTTTATTTTATTAGAGGCAAATTATGACCCTAATATATTAAAATGTTCTAGATACCCATATTTGTTAAAGCAAAGAATTGCAGGTCCTAATGGACATTTATCTAATGAAGCTGCTGGTAAAGCAATTTCTTATTTAATGAATAGTGGCCTTAAAAATGTAATGCTTGGACATTTAAGTAAAGAAAATAATTTCCCAGAGCTTGCATATAAAACAGTTGTGGATGAACTTTTTTTAAATAATTTTGATGAAAATAACATTAAAATAGGTGTTGCAAGTAGGTCTAATCCAAGTAATATTATAAATTTAGAGGTATTAAATAGTGTTACATATTGATATAATTTGTGTTGGAAAATTAAAAGAAAATTATTTAAAAGATGCAATATTAGAATATTCGAAAAGACTTTCTAAATATTGCATTTTAAATATTACTGAATTGCAGGATGAAAAAGTTCCTTCTATTTTAGATGAGGCAGAAAAGCAAAAAATTATTAATAAAGAAAGTTCTAATATAGCTTTACATATTAAAGAAAAATCTTACGTGATTGCTTTAGATTTAAATGGTAAGCAATATTTTTCTGAAGAATTTGCACAAAAAATGCAAGACCTTACTTTATTAAATTCTCATATTACTTTTTTAATTGGTGGAACTCTTGGAATGTCTAAAGAGTTATTACAAAGTTGTAATGAATTAATTTCTTTTTCTAAAATGACTTTTCCTCATCAGTTAATTCGTATATTTTTATTAGAGCAATTATTTCGTAGTTTTAAAATTCAAAATAACGAAACTTATCATCATTAATATATAAGTTATTGTAGAAGAGATTTTTTAAAAGAAAAACTAAAATAAAAAAAGATAAATTGGGGGCAATTTTTTTATTAAATCGGTTCTTTCCATGCTTTTAGGGGATATATGGATTTAAATATGAATCTCTTCTACAAAAATAAAATCATAAAATAATTATTACATAGAAATTTTTTTTAAAATTTTTTTCGCCAAAATTTTAGAAATAAAATATCTAAGAATAAAATATAAAGAAATAAAACTAAATATTTGAAATAACATGTAGTTTTTCCTTTCAAGTTTAATCAAATTGTATTTTTATATTACTACCATTTTTTTAATTTGTCAACAAAAACTTCACGACATAATTTGACAAATTATGACAGATGTTATCATTCCTGCTAAATCAGCAAGAAGTGCAGCAGCTAAAACAAAGCGAATTTTCTTTACTTTTACGCATGCAGTATAAATTGCAATTGTATAAAAAGTTGTTTCTGTAGAGCCCATAATAGTTGAAGCTATTTTTCCAATTAAAGTATCTACTCCATTTTGTTTCATAATATCAACTGCTATGCCCATAGAACCGCTTCCTGAAATAGGTCTTAGCATTGCTAAAGGAAGTATTTGACTTGGCACTTTTAATAAATTAGTTATTGGTGAAATTGTTTTAACAATAAAATCTAAAATTCCAGAATTTCTAAGAAGTCCAACTGCTAAAAATATTCCAAGTAATGTTGGGAAAAGTCCTATTACTATTTCTATGCCTTCTTTAGCTCCATCTATAAAAATATCAAATACTTTTTTCTTTTCCTTTAAACCATATGTAATAATCATAATAATAATTAATGGAATTGCTGATGCAGATAAAAAATTTACAACACTCATTTTTAAAACCTTTTCATTAAAATTTTAGTAGCTGTAACTCCAACAGTTAAAGCTACTGCTGTTGCTACCCAAACTTGCAAAATAATGCCACTTGGTGAATTAGAATTTAAAGAACTTCTTATTGCAATAACATTAGTGGGTATTAGCTGTAGTGATGCTGTATTTATTACAATAAGCATTGCCATTGAATTACTTAATGTATCTTTTTTTGGATTTTCTTTTTGCATTGTTTTCATTGCTTTAAGTCCAAGAGGTGTTGCTGCATTCCCAAGTCCTAAAAAATTTGCAACTATATTCATAGAAATTTCTTCATATGCTTCTTCATTTTTTTTCATTTCTGGAAATAAAAAATTAATAAATGGCTTTAATAACTTAGCTAATTTTGACATAAGTGTAGTTTGCTTTGCAATTTCAATAATTCCATTCCATAAGCATAAAGTTCCAAAAAATGTTAAAGTTAATTCTACTGCTGATTCTGCAGATTCAAAAATTCCATTGCTTACATTTTCTATATTTCCACTTAAAAAAGCATAAACTACTGAAATAATAATAAAAGCTGGCCAGATGATATTTAACAAATATTTCACCACTTTTCTAAAATTATTATTTTATATTATTCTTAATATTAAAATTTATTACTTTATCTATATAAATAATATTTTTATAATTTTAATTATGTTTCGACATTTTTTTTAATTTTACATTCACTTTTGAATTTAAATTATCATTATTTATTGCATTTTGGCCATTCTTATGATATTATAATACTATAATGAATTTGTCGAATTTTGTTGTTTTTAAGGAGGACGTTTTATGAAATCTACAGGAATTGTTAGAAGAGTAGATGAATTAGGTAGAGTTGTTATACCTATTGAACTAAGAAATAAATTTGGAATTGAAGAAAAAGATCCAATTGAAATATATGTTGATGGTTCTTCAATTATATTAAAAAAATATGAACCAAATTGCATTTTTTGCGGAAATGCAAAAAGATTATCTGAATATAAAGGAAAGTTAGTTTGTGATAAATGTTTAGCAAAACTTTCTAATATAACTCCAGAGGAATAAAATTTTTTAAATTAGCTTATTTTAAAATATAAATAGTTTTTGAAAATAAAATTTAATTTATATAAAAAACAAAAACTATTTATATTTTTATTTTTAAGCCTTTATTATTTGTCTAAAAACATTTGATAAATCTCATTTTTAGATACTTTTCTGTCTTTTGCTATTTGTTTTATTATGTCCTTTTTTTCTAAGCCTTGCTTTTCATAAAGTTCATACTGCTGATCTAATGTCATTTCTTTATTTTTTTCTTCATTTTCTATTTGATTTAAATCTAATATTAATACAAATTCTCCTTTAGGCTCTTTACATAATTCAGCGAGTTTTGAAATTGTACCATATAATTTTTCTTCATGAATTTTCGTTAATTCTCTTACTAAACATGCATTAACATCACCTATTTTTTCTAAAATATCTTGCAAAGTATTTTGTAGTTTATGTGGTGCCTCATATAATATAACTGTTTTTTGCTCTTTTTCTATTTTTTCTAATACTTGCTTTCTATTTTTTTTATTTAATGGTAGAAAACCAAAAAATGAAAATTCTTTTGTAGGAATTCCAGAAACAATTAAGCTATTAATAAGAGCGCAAGCTCCAGGTATAGGTATTATATCTATTTGATTTTCAATAGCTCTTTTAACTATTTCTTCTCCTGGATCTGATATTCCAGGAGTTCCAGCATCTGTTACAATTGCAATATTTTTTCCTTCTAAAACCATATTAATTAAATCTTCTGTTTTTGTTTCTTCATTATGCCTATGATAGCTAATTAATTGCTTAGAAATTTCAAAATGATTTAATAATTGTAAAGTATGTCTGGTATCTTCTGCTGCAATTATGTCTACTTCTTTTAATGTTTTAATTGCTCTAAAAGTAATATCTTCTAAATTTCCTATTGGCGTTGCTACTAGATAAATGCTTCCTTTCATATTTACTAATCTCTCCTCTAATATCTTTTTAATTTTAAATTTTATTATAAATTTTTAATAACTCATCTGTATATTTTCCATTTTCATTATAGATGTATAATGGTTTACATAACTTTAGGTGAGGTTTAGCATTTTTTACTGATTTTATTAAAATTAAATTTGGTTCTTTTTGAAAATTTGGTTGTACAAATTTTAGCATTTTAGGCTCTAATTTATGTTTGCATAAGTTTGAAATTATATCTGCTAATCTTTCTGGTCTATGCACTAAATATAGGCTTCCTTTGTCTTTTAACAAATACTGTGAAATAGATATAAAATCTTCTAAAGTAGCTGTTAGTTCATGTCTGGAAATTAATTTTTTTTCATCTATATTAATTCCTCCTGTTCCACTTTTTTTATACGGTGGATTTGTTACTACACTATCAAATATGCATGGCTTATATACTTCTTTTAAGTTCTTTATATCTTCACAAATAATTTGTATTCTATTTTGTAAATTATTTAGCATAATGCTTCTATTTGCCATTTCTGCAACATCTTTTTGAATTTCTATTCCTGTAATTTTAGTATTTTTAGTTTTACTAGATAATAAAATTGGCAAAATTCCTGTACCGGTTCCTAAATCTATTATATTACTTCCCTGCTTTATTTCTTTTGCAAAGTCAGATAATAATACGCTATCCATTCCAAAGCAAAAGCCATTACTGTTTTGAATAATTTTTAAGTTTTCTAGTTCTAAGTCATCTATTCTTTCATTTTCTTTTAATTTTATTTCCATATTTTTGCCATTCCTCGTAATTATTTTTTTATCCTTTTATTAAAGCTTAATATACTATATCATAAAATGTCACTATTTTAAATTGTTTTCATAAAATATATTAATTGTGGGTGGTTTTTATGGAAAATAGAGGCAAAAAAGAAAAAATTGATTTTAAAAAAAGAAAAGAGAATATGTGTAATTCTCTTTTCGAAGTTGAGCATTTTTTAAGAAATATTAAAGATATTTCAAAAGGGTTAAAGCTTTATAATATTATAAAAAGGTAATAATTTTTATAATATATTAGTTTTTATTAAACTTTCATTTCTGGTAAATGGATCTTTAAAGCTAATAATATTATCTTTAAAACTTTGATTTTCTTTTCCATTAATTAATATTTTAACTCCATTTACTTCATTTAATTCTGTTAATGTATTAACTATTGAATAAATAGTAGCATTTTCATCATCTAACCCATTTTGATGATTATCTACAAACTCCTTTGAAAAGTCTATGTATACTATATCTCCTTTTAATTCTACTTTTAATATTTTTGTATCTGTTGGTATTGAAGATTTTAAACTTTCATTCTTCGGATTTTCAATTAATAAATTTACTAAAGTTGCATAAGGGTCTGCATACAAAGTTTTTACATCTACTATTCTTCCTTCTGCTACTAATTCTTTTGTTTCCTTGCTTTGGTAATATAATGTAACTATAGTTTGCCTCATTTGTTCATCACTAATTTCTTCTTGTGGCTGTATTTCACTTATTGGCGTTTCTTCTCTATTTATTATATAAAGATATACACCTATTCCTATAATTGCTAAAACTAAAACACTTACTAAAATAATCCAAACCTTCTTATTCATTTTTACACTCTCCTTTTTAACTTGTACTATTGGTCTATTGTTATTCAAAATTAAAAAGGTTTAGAACTAATTTTATTTAAAATATTTGTTATTAATTAGAATTGCATATTATTTATGTTTACTAATATTAAGTTTAAAACTATATAATTTGCAATATTATGTAAAATATGGTATAATAAGTTTAAGTTCAGCTTAATGCTGATGTAGAATTTCCTAATCATCATGATAAACAACTACAAGGAGGAAAATTAATTATGAAACGGCGTCGCATCATTCAGTTGCTCATTTGCTGTACTCTTGGAATGGGATTAGGTAATAGCCTTGTTCTTCTTGCCATTGCTCCAAACATATTTCAGGCTATCGTAGCAATTATTACAATAATTGCTATGGTATTAAACATTTTATCTTATAATAAAGACGAGAAGCAAAATGAAAATAAGGAGTATGATAAGTAAACGTTTCAAAAAAGGGTATCTTTTAGATACCCTTTTTAATATTACTTTTTTTGGGTAATATTAAAATATGTATTTTAAAAAAATTGACTTTTTAACATAATTGTTGTAAATTATATATTACTTATTAAAGAAATTTCAGTTTATATAAATATAAGTTTAGTTATTGGTATAAGGAGGTTTTATTTCTATGACAAAAATTAAAGATCCTGTAAGCTTTTTTTCGCATGCTTTTGGTGCTGTACTTGCGGTTATAGGACTAGTTTTTTTAATTATTTATTCTGCTAAGTTTGGTGAAGGCGCTTGGGACATAGTTTCCTTTACTATTTTTGGCGTAGCCTTAATTTTGTTATATACTTTTAGCAGTTTGTATCATTTATTAAATTTAAAAGAAACTGGAACTAAAGTGTTTCGCAAGTTTGATCATATAATGATTTACATTTTTATTGCAGCAAGTTATACTCCTATTTGTTTAGGTCCTTTAAGAGGAGGCTGGGGCTGGAGTATTTTTGGTATAATATGGGGTCTTGCTATATTAGGTGTTTTTCTAACTATTTTTTGGCTAAATGCACCAAGGTGGCTTACTACTGGGCTTTATTTAGCAATGGGTTGGACTGTAATTGTTGCTACATACCCATTAGTTACTACATTTATTAATTTAAATGCTTTAGGCTCACTTTTATGGCTTCTTGTTGGTGGAATTTTTTATACTATTGGTGGAATTTTATATGGTTTAAAATGGCCAAAATTTAAAAATAAATATTTTGGTTTTCATGAACTTTTCCACATTTTTATTTTACTTCGGAAGTATATGCCATTTTATTTTTATTTTTTGTTATTTACTTTATGTTTAAATTTATTAAAAGATGTTTCAATACTATGTAAATAAAATCTTCTCGTGGTTGACAATAATTTTGTTTTATGTTAATATAAATATAGTAATATTTTTACTGTTTGCAGCTATAGCTCAGAAGGTAGAGCGCATCTTTGAGGGGGATGGTCTTGTGAAGGTTCGAGTCCTTCTAGCTGCACCAAGAGGCTTCTTAAAATAGAAACCTCTTTTTTTATTCTTACAAACGCCACAGTTTTAGCTATTTATTCCCACCTTTTTACATTGACAAATTAAGATTTTTTGTATAGAATTAAAGTGTTATTGCATAAGTAATAATCATAAAATTTAAAATGAAAATTGTACATAAAAAAGGAGATATTATATTTTATGAAACAGTTATTACATGTTGGCCTAGACGTAGGTTCTACAACAGTTAAAATTGTTATTATGGATGAAAATTTAAATACTTTATATACAGATTATCAAAGACATTTTTCTGATACAAAAAATACTGTTTGCAATGTATTAGAAAATTTAGCAAATAAATACGAAGATGCTGAATTTAGTATAGCTTTAACAGGCTCTGGCGCTATGAGTGCTGCTAAATTTTTAGATTTACCTTTCATTCAAGAAGTAGTTTCTTGCAAAAGAGCTGTAGAAAAATATATTCCTCAAACAGATGTAGTTATTGAACTTGGCGGTGAAGATGCTAAGATTATTTACTTTGATAAATCTATTGAACAACGTATGAACGGAACTTGTGCTGGTGGTACAGGTGCTTTTATAGATCAAATGGCTTCTCTTTTACACACAGATCCAACAGGCTTAAATGAACTTGCTAAAAATCATACTATGATTTACCCTATTGCTTCAAGATGTGGAGTATTTGCCAAAACTGATGTGCAGCCTCTTTTAAATGAGGGTGCTGCAAAAGAAGATATTGCCGCTTCTATTTTTCAGGCCGTTGTAAATCAAACTATTAGTGGTTTAGCATGTGGAAGACCTATTCGTGGAAAAGTAGCTTTTTTAGGTGGCCCATTAAACTACCTTTCTGAGCTTCGTGCACGTTTTATAGAAACTTTACACTTAGAAGGAGATTCAATTATTATTCCAGAAGAAGCACACTTATTAGTTGCAAAAGGTGCTGCTATTGATTCTGTGAACTCTTCACACCCTATAACAGTAGAAAAATTAAAAAGTAAGATTCAAATGTTACGTATTTCTCATGATGATACTTCTCACCCTCTTTCTCCTTTATTTTCTATTGATGCAGAATACGAGGAATTTAAAGAAAGACATAGTAAAGAAACTGTAAAAAAAGGTGATTTAAAAACTTACGAAGGAGATTGTTTTGTTGGTATTGATGCGGGTTCAACAACTACTAAACTCGTTGTAATAGATAAAGAAGGAACTTTGCTATATTCTTTATATGGTAGTAATGAAGGCAATCCTCTTGAAAGCGTTATAAAAATGTTAAAGCAGTTATATAGCATTTTACCAGAAAAAGTTATAATTCGTTATAGCGGTGTAACTGGCTATGGAGAAAAACTAATTCAAACTGCATTAAATGTTGATTTAAATGAAATTGAAACAATAGCTCATTATACTGCTGCTAAAGAATTTTTGCCTAATGTTACTAGCATTGTAGATATTGGCGGACAAGATATGAAATATATTCGTATGAAAAATGGGGCTATTGATAATATTATGCTTAATGAAGCTTGTTCTTCTGGTTGTGGCTCTTTTATTGAAACTTTTGCTAAAAGCTTAAATTTATCTATTGAAGAATTTGTAAATTCAGCCTTAGAAGCACGTAGGCCAGTAGATTTAGGTTCACGTTGTACTGTATTTATGAACTCTAAAATTAAACAAGCTCAAAAAGAGGGTTACTCTGTAGGTGATATTTCTGCTGGACTTTCTTATTCTGTTATAAAAAATGCCATTCAAAAAGTTATGAAAGTAAGAGATGTTAAAACTTTAGGTGCACATATTGTTGTACAAGGTGGTACTTTTTATAATGATGCAGTTTTAAGAGCATTTGAATTAATTGTTGGCAGAAATGTTGTAAGGCCAGATATTGCAGGCTTAATGGGTGCCTATGGTGTAGCACTTCTTAGCAAAGAACAATATGAAGCAAATTTAGATATGGAATATACTTCTACTTTATCTAAAATGGAAGATTTAGATAATTTAAAAATTGATATTAGTCATGTTCGCTGCAATGGATGCGAAAATCATTGCTTATTAACTATAAATAAATTTAATAATGGTGCAAGATATATTTCAGGAAACCGCTGCGAAAAAGGTGCTGGTCTTGTAAACGAAAGTAAGAAAGACTTGCCAAATTTAATTAAATATAAATATGAAAGAATTTTTGGTTATACACCTTTAGATGAAAAAGATGCTAAACGTGGAACTATTGGTATTCCTAGAGTATTAAATATGTATGAAGACTATCCATTTTGGTTTACATTTTTAAGCTCATTAGGTTTTCGTGTAGTTTTATCTGAAAAAAGTAATCGTAAAACTTACGAAAAAGGTATGGAAAGTATGCCATCTGAATCAGTTTGTTTTCCAGCAAAACTTTCACATGGTCATATTGTAGGTCTTATAAAAAGTGGAATAAAAACTATATTTTACCCTTGTATGCCTTATTCTAGAAAAGAATATGAAAAAGCAGATAATCATTATAACTGCCCTATTGTTATTTCATATTCTGAGGTATTAAAAAATAATGTTGAAGAGTTAAAAGATGTTAAATTTTTAAACCCATTTTTGCCATTTGACCCAAAAACATTAGCAGAAACAATTTTAAATTTACCTGAATTTAAAGAATACAATTTTACTAAAAAAGAATTGCTAGAAGCTGCTAAAAAATCTGAAGCTGAATATCAAAAATGCAAAGAAGATATCAGAGCTAAAGGTATGGAAGCCTTAGATTATATGAATAAAAACAATGTAAAAGGTATTGTTTTAGCAGGTAGACCTTATCATGTAGATCCAGAAGTTAATCATGGAATTGATACTTTAATTACAAGCCTTGGATTATGTGTTTTAACAGAAGATAGTATTTGTAATCAGACAGAAGTAAAACGTCCTATTCGTGTTGTTGACCAATGGGTATTTCATGCTAGACTTTATGCTGCTGCAGATTTTGTAGGAAAACATGATAACTTAGAGCTTGTACAATTAAATTCTTTTGGATGCGGTGTTGACGCTGTAACTACTGACCAAGTAGAAGAAATATTAAATAGCTATGATAAAATGTATACTTTAATTAAAATAGATGAAATTAATAATTTAGGAGCTGTACGTATTCGTATTCGTTCACTTCTTGCAAGTATGAAGAAAAGGGAGCAAAATAAAGAATTAAAAAAAGGAAATGGAAATTACGAAGTAAATAAAAAAATATTTACTAAAGATATGAAAAAAGACTACACTATTTTAATTCCACAAATGGCTCCAATACACTTTGAATTATTAGAATCTGCAGTACGTTCTTGTGGCTACAAAGTAGAATTATTAAGAGAGTGTACAGCACACACTGTAGAAACCGGACTTAAATATGTAAATAATGATGCTTGTTATCCATCTATTTTAACAACAGGCCAAATGATTGAAGCATTAGAATCTGGAAAATATGATTTAAATAAAACTGCATTAATTATGTCTCAAACAGGCGGTGGGTGTAGAGCAACTAATTATATTGGCTTTATTCGTAAGGCATTAAAAGATGCTGGTTTTGAAAATATTCCTGTTATATCATTTAACGTTGTTGGTATGGAAAAAATGCCAGGCTTTAAAATTACTATGCCTTTAGTAGAAAGATTACTAAAGATGGTAGTTTATGCTGACCTTTTACAAAAAATGCTTACTAAAAATAGAGCTTATGAAATACATAAAGGTGAAACTCAAAAGCTATTTGATAAATGGATGGAAAAATGTAAAAAATTATTAGAAAAATCTACATTAAAAGAATTTAAACAAAGTATTTATGATATTGTAGAAGATTTTGAAAAAATTGAGTTAGATACTAGTACTCAAAAACCAAAAGTTGGTATTGTTGGAGAAGTTTTAATTAAATATCATCCTTTTGGAAACAACTTTGTTGCAGAAAAACTTGAAGAAGAAGGTGCAGAAGTAATTCTTCCAGATTTTATGGGCTTTATTAAATTTATTGCAACTCATAAAATTACCTTCAACCAATTAATTAAAACAGATAAAGTAAAAGCAAAATTATTTAAAGCAGCTATTAAATTAATTGATTTATTAGAAAAAGATGCTAGAATTGCTCTTTCTAATTCGAAAAAAGGCTATTTACTACCTTGCAATATTTTTAAATTGGAAACTAAAGTAAAAGATGTTTTATCTATAGGAAATCAAACTGGTGAAGGTTGGTTTTTAACTGCTGAAATGATTGAATATATTGAACACGGTATTCCAAATATTGTTTGTGTACAACCTTTTGCTTGCCTTCCAAATCATGTTGTAGGAAAAGGTGTTATAAAAACAATAAGAGCTAAATTTCCTGAAGCAAATATTTCACCCATTGATTATGATCCAGGAGCAAGTGAAGCAAATCAAACAAATAGAATTAAATTGTTAATGACTGTTGCAAAAGATAATTTAAAGAAAAAACAAAATGAATTAAAATCTATAAATAAGGAAAATGAAAATATAGAAAAAATTAAAGAAAAAATATCATCAAATATTTAATTAATTAAAAAATAATTTAAGAATAATACTAAAAAATATTTAAAAAAATAATTATTGTGAAAATATTTACAATAATTATTTTTTATTTTATTAAATAAAAATTTTAATAATCTAATTTATATAAAATTTCATTTAAATTATTATAAATAAAAAGCTATATATATCCTTTGTTTTATAATTTTGAAGTTGTCAATTTGTAATGAGCTTATTATTTTTTTATAAAAATATTTCATATTTTATATATAATTTATACTTTTTGCTGTTTTATGTATACCTTAAGTTAATCTTTTATTCTTACAACATATTTTTTACTTTTTCACTATTCCGAAAGGTTTATCAGCAATTTTTTGGTAATTTTTTTTGCGTTTTATTAATTAAAATAGAAAAAAATCAAAGATTTTAAAACTATAATTAATGTAAGCCTCATTAAAATCTTAATTCAAGTTTGTTTTTTTGCCAAGCTTTGTTTCAAATTGTTATTACTTTTATCAAGCAATAAATTTTCTAATAATTTGTTTTATTTTTTAATTGATCTTATAAATATATAACTAAAAAATATATAATTATTTTTCTTATTTCTTAAAATTATATTTTAATTTTTTATTAATACACTTTTTAATTAGAATTATTTTTAAAATATAATTTTATTATATTATTAAATTATATTTTAAAATTTTATTTTTTATCTTAAATTTTTATTTTAATGATTTTAATTTATTTTTTATATTTCACTATAAATAATTTTTATAATTTTATTTTTTAATTTTGAATTATTTTTATTTAATTTTTAAATTAAAATCTATAAAAAAATATATAGGAATTATTTTCATATGTTTTTAATTATTTATAATTTTTATTATATAATATTAATTTATAAATTTTATATTTTTTGGCACTTTTTCTTTTATAATTTTCTTTGTCAAATAGTAAAATATTTTTATGGTTTTAAAATAAATTTTAAATATTTAAGATTTTATTAAGCATTTTAAATTATTGTTATCTTATTATGTATTCTCATGACTATTCTTTTTTAACTTTATATTTTTTTCAGATATTTCTTTATTCCGAAGCAATAAACGTCATTTTTTGACAAAATTTATTAGTATAATTGCATTATATTTTACAAGTTTTATTTTTATGCCATTATTTTAAAATAGTTTTGTTTATAAAAACTAATATAATCTCTTGTCTTTTTGTAAGTATAATTAAATTTATATTTAATATCCTTTTTTCCACTATTTTTTTACCTAATTAATCTCTTAGCTTTTTTCTTATTTATTCAAATTTTTATGATATATTTTTAAACATGTTTTAGATTTTCTATATATAATTATCTTTTTTACTATATGCTTTTTTTATTAATTTAACTTATAATATTAATTATTATTTTTTTAATAATAATTAATATTTTTTTATTTTTTATTTTTTATTAATTTATTTTATTTATATTTTATTATTAATTTTTATAATTATTTTTTTGTTCTATTTTATATTAATATTTTTATTTTATTTTTCGTTTAATAATTACTTTTTTATTTTTAAGATTTTATTTTTTTACATTTAAAATTTTAAAACTTGTTTATAGAAAATTTATAGTATATTTTTATTTTTTCTATTTAATCCTAAAATAATATATTTATAATGTAATATATATAATAGCAATAGTATATTTTTAAAATGTCAAATAGTCATTTTTTAAAAGTTTTTATATTAAAATCTTTTTTCATTTTTCAAATTTCTATATTATCGTTACTTTATGTTTACTAGTATTTCTTTTGAATATTTATATATAAAAAATTAATAAAATGCCTATTCCGATACATTTTTAGCAATTTATTTTGTTTTTTTTGTTAAAATTATTATTAATTTTATATTTAACAATTTAATTTTTAATTTAATTATAATTTTTATTTAATAACTTTAATTTTTTGTTGTTTGTCTTTTAAGCATATATCTTTTTATATTATTACATCGCTTAAACTTATTTTATTCTTTTATTATTTTTTGATATAGTACACTTTACATGGTATCTCCAAATGTTTAATAATTTATATTAAAAACTTAAACTTATATAAATCGTTTTTAAAAGTTTTTTATTTCTTTTATATATAATTTCATATTTGAAAAATAAAAGCACCTTAAAGCTAAAGCTCTGATAAAATTGCAATAACATGCTACTTATCTGATAATTTTATAAAATTAAATTCTAAGGCAAAAAAAAATAGTAGAAAATCTACTACTTTTGGCGGAAGCTGAGGGATTTGAACCCTCGCGGCCCTTACGAACCCTAACAGTTTAGCAAACT
>CANQPV010000013.1 GCA_947625825.1 uncultured Clostridia bacterium
AAATACCTTATGAAGTAGAAAAAATATCAGCATAAAATTTACACGATTTTGTGTCCAAAAACTTGACATAGATTCAAACCTGGATAAAAGAAGGTTTAAATTGGATAGAAAAATCTGAATTTGTATTAGATAAATTTCATTTATTAAAATATATAAATCAAGCAACAGTAGACTTCCCACAATATAGAAGTAAATTATGGTATAATATAAACATATATGATCCAGTAAGTGTAGAAAATATATTTAAAGAAATAATTAAAAAGACCGTAGAAGAAAAACGAAAAGAAAAAGTAATAGAAAGTTACAAATATGTAATGAAGCAATGGAAAGGAATAGAAATATATGAAACAGATAAAAAATACTTAAAAGGATGTAGTGCTGAAGGACATATAAGTCATGTATATGCAGACAGAATGAGTTCAAGACCAAGAACATGGTGTGATGATGGAATTGATAAAATGAGCAGATTAAGAGTATTTGTAAGCAATGGTGGAAAAATATATGAAGAATTAATAAAAAGGAAAAAAGTTAATACAAAACTAAAAAAATATGATAAAATAATACAAAGAAATATAAAACAAGATGTAGAAGAACAACAATACTATACAATTCCAATTGCTAATACTGGAATGAATAGTGATATAAGAAAAATATTAAATAAAATAATGTATGGATAATATCAGAAGTGGTGTTTCCCACAAAAAGTTTATGCAATGATGAAAAAAATTATAGTTGCACAAAAAAACTATAAATGTTATAATTATATAAACAAGAAAGGAAGTATGCAAATGGAATTTATGGCAATAATTTATTTGCTAGTTTTTGCAATTTTTGTTTTAGTTGCATTAGCTATTTTTCAAATTAGAATGGCAGGAATTAAAATAAAAGATTTTGCTGGTTTTATTCAAGCAAATGAAATGTTAGATAAATTATATAAATTTTCTAAAAGATATAACTTAATGAGCCCACAAGAACAAATAATTTTTTTAGCAGAAGCTGAAAAAGTATTTGCAGCATATGATAAAATACCATCAATTATATGGGAAGATGAATATCGTAAATATTCAGAAGTATTACAAGCATATCAAAATATTAGAATGTCAAGATGGACAGATGAAAAAGAACACAAAGTTTAGCAATGTATTTATATAAAATTATTAGCCACTAGCTATAGCGTTTAGTATATATTTTTTCTTAAATGAAAGCAAAAAATATATAAAAAACAAGCAAGTGGCTTTTTTAGTGCAATATTTTAAGTATAATTTTTAAAAAAAAATACATATAATATATAAAGAGTTAAAAAATATAGGAAAAAGATTGAAAAATTTAATTCTTTTTAGGCCAAATTTGTGCCTTAGAAAGGAATGACAGTAAATATGAAAATTAGATATTTTGATCATGCAGCAACTACTCCAGTAAGTGATGCAGTTTTACAAGAAATGCTACCATATTTTCAAATTGAATATGGAAATGCTTCATCAATGTATAGTTTAGGAAGAAGTTCAAAAAAGGCAGTAGAAATAGCAAGAAGAAAAGTAGCAAATAGCATAGGCGCATTACCAAAAGAAATTTACTTTACTTCTTGTGGCAGTGAAAGTGATAATTTAGCCATAAAAGGAATTGCATATGCAAATAAAGAAAAAGGAAACCATATAATAACAAGTAAAATAGAACACCCAGCTGTGCTTAACACTTGTAAAACACTAGAAAAACATGGCTTTCAAGTAACATATTTAAATGTAAATGAAAATGGCTTTGTTGACTTAGAAGAACTAGTAAACTCTATAAAACCGCAAACAATACTAATTTCAATTATGTTTGCTAATAATGAAATTGGCACAATTCAAAATATTAAAGAAATCGGCATGATTGCACATAAAAATAATGTTATTTTTCATACAGATGGTGTTCAAGCAATAGGAAATATAAAAATAGATGTTAATGAATATAATATAGACGCATTATCTGCTTCTGCACATAAATTTTATGGACCAAAAGGAATAGGAGCTTTATATGTGCGAGATGGAATAAAATTTGAAAAAATACAAGATGGAGGTCATCAAGAAAAAGATAAAAGAGCTGGTACAGAAAATGTAGCAGAAATTGTTGGACTAGGAAAAGCAATAGAAGAAATTTATCAAGAATATGAAAAATACAATGAAAAGTTAACAAATTTAAGAGACTATTATATAGAACAAATAGAAAAAAGCAATTTTACTGCAAAACTAAATGGAGATAGAAAAAATCGTCTACCAGGAAATGCTAACTTTTCTTTTCCTGGAATAAATGCACAAGAATTATTACTTTTATTAGATGAAAAAGGAATTTGTGCTTCAGCAGGTTCTGCTTGTAGCACAGGAAATCCAGCACCTTCTCATGTTTTAACAGCAATAGGATTACCTAAAGAACTTGCAAATGGATCCTTAAGAGTAAGCTTTGGAAAAGATAACACAAAAGAAGATGTAGATTTTTTAGTTCAAAGTTTGCAAGAAATTATACCGAATATACAAAAAAATGTTACTAATTAATTGTTTTATAGTTAACTCGCTCGAATAGTACTAGTTTTCTTGTTTTTCAAATGCCCGTTGCTAGATGTAAATTCAAGGAAGCAGGTTCAGAACGGGACCTCTCAAAACTGCGAAAAATAGTACTATTCGAGCTTTAATATGATTATAGCAATTAATTACTAACAAAAAAATAAAAAATTTTGAAAAAAACACTAGTCAAAGCTAGTGTTTTTTGATATAATAAATTAAACTTATAAGTAAATATTTATAGAATTATTTACTATCTTCATCTGGAATGTATTCTATTAAGTCAGAAATTTCACAATTAAATGCTTGGCAAATGTTATTTAATTGTTTTATATCTACTCGCTTAGTCTCTTCATAATACATTTTAGAAATGGTAGCAGGCCTAATATGAGTAATATCCGCTAATGCCTTCTGAGTCATCTTATGTTTTCCTAGTAAATCGGATAATTTTATTTTAATCATTCAACTCAACCTTTCTATGAATTTTTTGACAATTTTTGTCACATTTTGTCTTACTATTGTATTTTATCACGAGATATATTAAAATTACATATTGAGTAACAAACATAACGTTAAAAGTAATAAAAGTGCGTATAAAAGTAATAATTTCAAGAAAGAGGTGTAATATGATTTTAAAAAGAAATAGCACCAATGATAAAATTCAAAACAACTTAGATTGGAAAGAAAAAAATAAAAAATACTTATTTCAGCTTCAAAAATTTTTAGATGCTACAGATAGTATTGAAAGAGAAGATTTAAAAAACAATGTAATTACACAAATGTTAAAATGTGACAATATTTTAACACAATTAGCGCAAAGGGAAATTCAAAATTATAAATTAAAAATGTATAATGTAGATGAAAAAAACACATAATAAAAACAAAAAAAGTGAGGCATTATGTGGAAAAAAATATTAATTGGCTTAACTGCTGGAATAATTAATGGTCTTTTTACATCAGGTGGTGGGCTTATACTAGTGCCAGCTTTCTTGTATGTATTAAAAATGGAGCCAAAAAAAGCAAGAGCAACTTCAATTTTTTGTATTTTACCAATGGTAATAGTTACCGCAATATTTTATGGTGGAAACAAACTTATAAATTGGAAAACTGGAATATTATGTGCAATAGGAGGAATAATTCGGAGGCTTATTTGGTGCAAAACTATTAAATAAATTGCCAGATAAATATGTAAAAATTGCTTTTGCGCTTTTTCTAATTTATGCTGGAATTAATATGTTAATTTAAGAATAGGAAAATTAAAATGTTTGAATTACTAATAGGTTTTATTTCTGGAATTGTTAGCCGGAATGGGAATGGGAGGAGGAACAATATTAATTCTTCTCCTTTCTATTTTTTTGAAATTAGATCAGCATGTAGCACAAGGAGTTAATTTAATTTTTTATATCCCAACAGCTGTTACATCAGTTCTAGTAAGTTTAAAAAATAAAAATATTCTTTGGAAGGATGTAGTTATAGTTATAATAGTTGGAGTAATTACAGCAGGAATCACTGCACAAATAAGCAGCAAAATGAATGTAGATTTATTAAGAAAGCTATTTGGAGCATTTTTAATATTAATTGCTATATATGAAATATATTCTTGGTATAAGATGTATATAAAAGAAAAAAGTAGGCATACTAATGATAGTTAAATTATTATTAAAGGAGGCAAAAAATGAAATTTGTAAAAGGTATGTTAGTAGGTGGAATTGTAACTGCAGGTATTGCAATGATGTATGCAGAAACTATGGGACAAAGTAAAAGAAAAATGATGAGAAAAGGTAAACAACTTGCTAAAAGAATGGGAATGATGTAAAAAAATCGTTTGCAAAAGCAAACGATTTTTTTATGCGCTACGAAATCTCTCTTATTTACAAGGTCTTTCGCAAGGTTTATCACATGGCTTATCGTAATGTCCATCGCAAGGCTTTTCACATGGTTTTACTTCACATGGAGGACACTCAAGTTCAACACCTTTTAAGCATTTGCCTTCATGTTTGCAAGAAGTACAAACTTTACAATGTTTTACTTGGTCAGCCCATACTTGAACTTCATATAAACGGTTAGAGCAAAGAGGTCCAAAAACAAATTCTCCATCTTTATCTGTAAAAGTATGAGAAACTGGTCTTCTTTCTTCTTTACCACAATTATTAACTACTTCAATTAGCTTTACTACAGCGTCACAAACAGGATCTTGGTAGCAATCTTTAATAACTCCATAAATAACTGTTCTGTTATCCTCTGGTAAAGTAATATCTAAATCAAATTGTTTTCCAGTAGCTAAAACACCATCTACATTTAAAACTGGGCATACATTTTTATCATATTCCATATTAATTTTCATCCTTTCTTTTAAACTTTATATATACTATGAAAAAAATCGACAAAAAGTGATAAAAAATATTACCATTTGCAATTAGTTATAAATAGTATTAGAAAATGAAAAGCATAAAATATAAAAACAAGCATATATTTAACTAACAAATTTTAGGAGGACAAATATATGTTTATAGTTTTAAATAAACAAAAAATATATTCTTATTTAGCCACATTTAGCACAGTAATTGCTTTGTTTGTAATAGCTTTTGCAGTTACAAATAATGTTTCTAATACAATAGTTACATCTTCTAATTCAAAAGAACTTCCAATTTATAATGTACAAACAAACGAAAATAAAGTAGCTTTAACGATGAATTGCGCATGGAATGCAGATGATATAGATAGCATATTAGAAACATTAGCAAAAAATGATGTAAAAATAACGTTTTTTGTTGTAGGAGATTGGGTAAATAAATACCCTGAGGCATTAAAGAAAATGTCAGATGCAGGACATGAAATAGCAAACCATTCTGATACACATCCACATGTTAACAATTTAAGTATTGAAGAAAATATAAAACAAATAGAATCTTGCTCTAAAAAAATAGAAACAATTACAGGTAAAAAAACTACTTTATATAGAGCGCCTTATGGTGAATATAACAATACTGTAATAAGATCTTCTAAAGCAGCAGGGCACACTGCAATTCAATGGAATTTAGATACTTTAGATTATACAGGGCTAACAGGAGAGCAAATGTGGTCAAGGCTTAATGGAAAACTAAAAAATGGTTCTATAATATTAATGCATAATGGAACAGAAAATACAGCAAATAGCCTAGAAATGCTGTTAAATAATATTAAAAAATCAGGCTATAATATAGTTACTGTATCAGATTTAATTTATAAAGAAGGATATGTAATAGATAATAATGGAACTCAAAAATTGCAATAAAATTTTCCTTTTTTTGAATAAACCTTTTTTTAGATGGTATACTTATAAAAAAAGGAGTCATAAAAAATGTCTTTGGTTGGAATTCTAACAGAAAAAGCTAATGAAAAATATATAATGCAAGGTTTAAAAGAAAAGAATTTTAAGCAAGACCAAATTTTCTTTCTAAAAGAAAATACAATTAAAAATTTAAAAAACATTAAATTCGAGACTATTATTATAGGAAAGAAAATTAGTAAAAATAAGCAAGACATTAGAAATCTTATACAAAATGCAAAATATGTTGTTTTTAATGCAGATATTAAAGAAAACTTAAATTTATTAGAAAATTTAAGCTTTAGTTTAATCACTTATGGTTTTAATCCAAAGGCAACAGTTACAACATCTAGCGTAGAAGAAGGAAAAATTATGGTATGCTTGCAAAGAACCATAGAAAATTTGAATGGAAATAAAATAGAGCTTCAAGAAATATCAAGAGATTTACCGAGCAATATTAGTAGCTATGCAGTAATGGAGTTATTAATACTTGGGCTGTTATATTTCCAATAAAATGTAAATAAATGAAAAAAATAACATTTTATGTAGACAAATCCAAAAAAATGTAGTATAATATAAATTGTGACTGATAATTAGTCTAAATTATACATATAATGAATAAACTAAAAAGAGAAACAAATGTAGGGAGGAAATTAAATTGAATACAAATTATGATGATAATAACCATTTAACATTGGTTGGAAAGGTAACAAGCGAAAAAAAATTTAGCCACGAAATTTATGGAGAAAAATTTTACATATTTGACTTAAGCGTACCACGTTTAAGTGGAAATGCAGATGTTATTCCAGTAACAATTTCAGAAAGATTATTAACTATTAAAGATGTAACAGTAAATAGCAACTTAAAAATTGATGGTCAGTTTAGATCATATAACAGTTATGATAGTGTAAAAAACAAATTAATTTTAACAGTTTTTGCTAAAGATATTGAATTTATAGAAGAGCAAGATGAAGAAGTAGAAGTTAGAAAAGATCAAGTATCTAATGAAGTAATTTTGGATGGTTTTATTTGTAAAAAGCCAATTTATCGTAAAACACCATTTGGAAGAGAAATTTCAGATATTTTATTAGCAGTAAACAGAGCATATAACAAATCTGATTATATTCCATGTATTGCATGGGGAAGAAATGCTAGATTTTGTGAAAACGTACCAGTTGGCACAGAAGTAAGAATTATTGGTAGAGTTCAGTCTAGAGAATATGAAAAGAAACATGAAGATGGAACTGTAGAAAAGAAAGTAGCTTATGAAGTGTCTGTTGCTAGTTTAGAAGTTGCAAATCATGAAGGTAATGAAGAAATAAAAGAGGAAAGCATGGAAAATGAAAATAAAGAGGCAATTTAAGCCTCTTTATTTTCATGAATGGGTATATTAATCATTAGAATTATTATCTTTAGAAGAATTATCTTCTTTATTAGAAACTGTATCTTTAACTTCTGGAATAACAATTTCTCTATTTTCTTTTGGCTTAGGTTTTTCTGCGTCTATATATCTAGAAACTGGTGAAATTGTTAAATCACCATTTCCAGTAACTACTTCTATTTTTTTTGGTTCTTTGTTTTGTTCATTAACAGAGTTTTCATCATCTTCCATTTTAAATCACTCCAATCATTTAAAACTAAATTTATATTACCATAATAAAAAAACGATGTCAATATTTCTTGACATACTCTTAAATACATGGCATAATAGATAAGAAAAAGAGGTAGTTTAAATGGAAATAAATAAAACAAAAGGAATTATAGAAGCAATACTTTTCGCAGTAGGAAGAGAAGTAAAAATAAAAGAATTAATGTCTGCTTTAGAGCTTAGCTCATCAGAAATTATTACAATAATAGAAAGCATGAAGCAAGATTACTTAGAGCAAAATAGAGGACTTCAAATTATAAACATAGGTGAAAGCTATCAGTTATGTACAAAGCAAGAATATTATGAATATTTATATAGTATTTTAGATAAAAGAAATAAACCTAACTTATCTCAGGCAGCAATTGAAACACTAGCTATTATTGCATATAATCCAAGAATTACTAGAGCAGAAATTGAATCAATTCGTGGAGTAAATTCAGATGGAACTATATACAAATTATTAGACTATAATTTAATAGAAGAAACAGGTAAATTAGATGCACCTGGAAAACCAGGAACTTACGGTGTTACATCAGAATTTTTTAGAATTTTTGGATTTAACAGTTTAGAAGAACTTCCAGAATTACCAAGATATAAATTAGATGAAAACAAGCAAATTGTAATAGATGATATTATAGAAGAAAAAGAAAAGCAAAATTCAAATGAAGAAATAAATAACACTGAACCATTAGAGGCTCCAGCGCCCGAAAGGGAAGCAAATGAAGAAAACACATAAATAAAAATAGAAAGGAACAAGAAAATGGGTGATAATAAAGAATTTGTAAAAGAAATTACTAATATAGAAGATGATATTGCTAAATGGTATACAGATATTGTTAAAAAAGCAGATTTAGCAGATTATACAGATACAAAAGGTTGCATAGCTATTAAGCCTTATGGTTATGCAATTTGGGAAAACATTCAAAAATATATGGATGGCTTATTTAAAAAAGCAGGAGTTGAAAATGTATATTTTCCAGTTCTTATTCCAGAAAGCTTATTACAAAAAGAAAAAGATCATGTAGAAGGATTTGCACCAGAAGTAGCATGGGTAACACAAGGGGGAGGAGAAGAATTAGAAGAAAGATTATGCATTAGACCAACATCAGAAACAATGTTTTCTAACTTATATTCAAAATGGTTAAGCTCATGGAGAGACTTGCCAATGGTATATAATCAATGGTGCAATGTATTACGTTGGGAAAAGGAAACAAGACCATTCTTACGTTCAAGAGAATTCTTATGGCAAGAAGGACACACAATACATGCAACAGCAGAAGAAGCAAAACAAAGAACAATACAAATGCTAGAAATATATGAAAGAGTTATAGAAGACTTACTTGCAATTCCAGTTGTAAAAGGAGAAAAAACACCAAGCGAAAAATTTGCAGGAGCAGAAAGCACATATACAGTAGAAACAATGATGCATGATGGTAGAGCACTTCAATCTGGAACATCACACTATTTTGGTCAAAACTTCACAAAACCTTTTGAAATTAAATTTCAAAATAAAGAAGGAAAAGAAGAATACGCTTACCAAACATCTTGGGGAGTTTCTACAAGACTAATTGGTGGGGTTATTATGGCACACGGAGATAATAGAGGCTTAAAATTACCACCAAGAGTAGCACCTATTCAAGCAGTAATTATACCAATTGCAGCACACAAAGAAGGTGTAACAGAAAAGGCACAAGAAATATATAACAATCTTTTAGAAAAATACAGAGTAAAACTAGATTTAAGAGATAGTTATAGTACAGGTTATAAATTTAATGATTGGGAAATGAGAGGAGTACCAGTTCGTATAGAAATGGGCCCAAGAGACATTGAAAACGGAGTTTGCATTTTAGTAAGAAGAGACACCTTAGAAAAGAAAGAAGTAAAACTAGAAAATTTATCAGAAGAATTAGGAAAACTTTTAGAAGATATACAAGCAAATATGTTTGCAGAATGTAAAAAAAGACTAGAAGAAAAAACAACAATAGCAACTAACTTAGAACAATTTACTAAAAGCATGAATGAGCATCAAGGCTTTATTAAAGCAATGTGGTGTGGAGACGAAGCCTGTGAAGATAAAATTAAAGAACTAACAGGCGCAAAATCAAGATGTATTCCATTTAATCAAGAGCATATTTCAGATACATGTGTATGCTGTGGTAAGAAAGCAGATAAAATGGTAATATGGGGAAGACAATATTAAAAGAGGGCTTAAGTCCTCTTTTAGTTGTTTAATGAATTTAAAATTTCTGGGTAAATTCTGTACGCATTTTCCTTCCAATTATCTACAATTTTTTTAGCCTCATTACGAGAACCTGCAAAAACGCTTATTTGAAAAATACAATTATTTTTTTCATTAATTTTACATGTTACAGTATATTCATTTTCACTTATAGGTGTAAACTCAGCAGTAATAGACTCTAAATCTTCGGTTTCTCTAAGGTTACTTTCAAAAGAAGTATCCACTTTTAGTTTTATAATTCCAGGCAATAAACTATTTGTTAAATTCAAAGTATTTTTGCCACTTTCAGTAATTTCATAAACATTTTTTCCATCCTTTTCAAAACAAACAATATATTTATTTTCTAATAAATCTAATAAAAATTGTTGAAAATAAAAATAATTCATATCCATAACATTTAAAACAAGTCTAAATAAACTATCATTTGTAATTGGATTACAAACTTTATTTAATATATATAAAATTAAAACCTTATTTTCTGCTAATACTTCACTATCTTGTGTTAGTTTCAAAATGTTCAACCCCTTTTTATGACATAAGTAAACATATTATATCATAAACCCAAAAAAAATACTATGGTTATAAAAATATTTATAAAAATACTATTTTTTTATAGAAAGAAATGATATAATATTTTTGAAAAAATAAGGTGGAGGAGCATATGAAAACATTATATGAAATATTGGAAGTAAGTGAAAATGCATCAAAAGAAATAATTGAAAAAGCATATAAAGTATTAGCAAAAAAATATCATCCAGACTTACAACCAGAAGGGCAAAAAGAAAATGCCGAACAAATAATGAAACAAATTAATGAAGCATATAATGTTTTAATTAATGAAACTAAAAGAAAATCTTATGATGCTAAGTTAAAAGAAGAAAGAGAAGCTCAAAATAGAAAAAATAATCCTAATAATAATGAAGAAAATGAAAATATACAACATCAGAATATGCAAGAAGAAATAATAAAACAAAGAAAAATGCAGCAAGAAATTCAAAAAGATATTAAAGAGCAATATGAACAAAAATATCAAGAAGCGTATGAGGGCTACTTAAAAAGCTTAGGTTACAAAATTAAATACAAGTGGACTTGGAAGAACTATAGAGACTTTTTTATTACAATACTAACAATTATTATAATATGTGCGGTTCTTTGGATATTTCCGCCTACTAATAAGATAATAATGAATTTTTATGAATCAAATACATTAATAAAAACAATAGTTCAAGTTATAGGGAAAATACTAGTAGGAATTTGGAACGGAATTTGCTCAATCTTTACAAAAACAAGCAATCCGTAAGAAAAAAACTAAAAATAAAAAAGCTAAAATTATAGCAAAAAATTAACAAAGGACAAGTTTCCCTAAAAAAATTTAAAATATTCTGTTTTTAGTTATTGACAATTATTTTTAAATAGGTTAAAATATGTTCGATAACCTAAGTTAGGTTATAAAAAAAGCATGATAATTTTAAATATATTTGGAAATTAAAGGAGGTGAATGTTAGTAAGAAATGGCGCGTTACGCTAAGGACAAAAAACAGCATAGTAAAAGAAACAAAATTATAAGCATTATTTTAGCACTAATTATTTTAATTATTATTGGATTACTTCTAATAAATAAATTAGTTGCAAACAGAAGCCAAGAAATTGGAACACTAAATCCTATTGTAGAAGGCGAACAAAACAATGTACAAGAAGAAATTGTTAATGTCGATAATATCCCAGAAAAAATGGGAAACTACAAAGTTTTAGGAAAAATTGTAATTGATAAAATAGGAGTAGACAATAACATATTAGAAGTATGCGAAGATGATAGCTTAAAATTATCTGTTGCTAAATATGCTGGTTCTGGTGTAAATGAGCCTGGCAACATTGTTATAGGTGGTCATAATTGGGGAGGTATGTTTAAAAGATTATCTGAACTAACAAGAAATGTAGATACTTTTTACATAATTAACCGAGAAACAGGAACAAAAGTTAAATATTTAGTTGACGATATATTTACTTGCGGACCATATGACCTATGGATTACAGATCAAAGAAATGATGGCAAAAAATGGGTTACACTTTTTACATGTACCCCATCAGGTGCAGGAAGAGTAGTTTGTACAGCATATGCGGTTTAAAAAATGGTATACGCTTACATACATATACCACAGAAAAAAAGAAAAATTAATTTAAGAAAGAAGGAATTTTAAAATGAAAAAACAATTATTAGCAATCGCAATTGTTACTATGTTATTAGTAGCAACACTTATTAGCACTGTTAGTGCTTCAACAGTAACAGCTGATAAAGCAGGTAAAGAAATTAAAGCAGGAGAAACAGTTACTGTAACTGTTGAGACAAATTCAAAATTAGATTCAGCAAAAATTAGATTAACGTATAATTCAGATAAATTTTCAATTACATCAAAAGATGTAAAAGGTAATGGAGAAGCAATTTTAACACCAACTGTAAAAACTGGAGAAGTTGTAGTAACAGTATTAGATTCTAGTGAAGAACTTACAACTAATAAAGTAACATTTACATTTACAGCAAAAGAAGATGTTAAGGCAGGAGAAGAAAAGTTTGAATTAACAGAATTTTCTGCATCAAAAACAGAATCATTAGATAAATTTGAAAACAAATCTGTAACTGTAAAAGTTGCAAATACTACAACACCAAGTACATCAACAAAACCAAGTGATTCAACAAAGCCAAGTACTTCAACAAAACCAAGTGGTTCAACAAGTGGAAAATTACCACAATTAGGTGCTCCTTTATATGTTGTAGGAATTGCAGCAGTTATAGTAGCAGCATTCGTATTAATGGTAAAAAAAGCAAAATAAAAAAAGAAGTAGAGATATAAGATTTATATTTAAAATTTAAAATATAAAAATTTATACTTTCGGGAGGAATGAAAAGTGAATAAAGGTAAAAAAATAATATCAACACTAGCAATCGCAAGTATGCTAGCAGGTAATGTACTTCCACTAGCAAGTTTAGCAGCAACAGCTGGAGTGGAAAGTGGAGTATATACAGTAGGAGAAAGCAAAATCGTAGGATTTAGACTTAGCCAAGCTCAAGCTACAACACCATTAAAATTGAGTGATGTAGAAGAAAAAGTAGGAACTGTTAGTAAGTTAGATGGAGAAAACGTATCTGACAAAACAACAGCAGTTAAAACTGGAAGTGTAGTTACTACAGAAAAAGGAGACTACACAGTAGTAATATATGGAGATGTTGACCAATCAGGTTTAGTAGATATGCAAGATGCATTAGCAATAGCTAGATACGCAGCTGAGAGATCTGATGCACAACTTAAAGATGCAGCTCTAGAAGCAGCAGATGTAGGAGATCATAATAAAGAAGTTGATATGCAAGATGCATTAGCAATAGCTAGATACGCAGCTGAGAGATCTGATGCTCAATATGTTATTGATCCAATGCCAGAAAGTGATCCAGAACAAGAAGTTCCAGGATCTAATTATACTGTAACTTTTAATGAAAAGAATATTATTAACAATGTAAATATATCAGCAAGTGCAGCAACTATTAAACTAAAAGAATTAACATCAGAAGAAGTAACAAATGTAAGTCCTGCAAAAATAGTAGTAGTAAAAGCTGATAAATCAGAAGTAGATTTAAAAACTAACATAGCAATAACTCCATATACAAGTCAATTAAATGTATCATTAGGAGATCTTAGCAAAAATACCAATATAGTTGAAGGAACAAATAAAGCTAAATTAGTTGACAAAAATGGTAAAACATTAAGTGAATTTACTTTTGAAAAATCTACTACTTCATTACCTAAGGCTGCTGCTGTAACTACAGAACGTATTAGTACACCAGAAGCTACAATGTCTTTTAAAGCTACTGCTGATAGCAATGTAGTAAAAATGTATTATGTAGTATTACCTATTTTATCATCTGCACCTACAACATTCACTGCATTAACAAAATCAGTAGATATTACTGATAACAAGTTAGAAAATATAGTTATTGCAAATGATTTACAAAATGATCAAGCATATAAAGTTTATTATGTATTAGAAAATTCTGATGGAAGTAGATCTCCATGGACAATATCAACTAAAAATAAGCCATCTGAATATATTATAACTAAAGATAGTTCTGCTGTAACAACAGAAGAAGCAGTAAAGGAAGTTACAGCTCCAGAATTAGATAAAGAAGCTGCTGCAAATTTCACATGGACATTAAAAACTGATGCAACAGCATCAAATGGTTATAAAGTTGCTTTATACAAAGATGGAAAAATTGTAAAAGAAGTTTCTACAAAAAACAAAAATTATGATTTCACAGCTGATATGAAAAAAGCTGGAACATATAAAGTAAGCGTAGTTGTTAAAGGAAGCAATGATGGCTCTTCAAAAGATTCAAGTGCAATTGAATCAAGTGAAGTAGTAGTAACAGCATTAAATTCAGTTACAAATGTAAAATTCACAGTTAATGAGAAGAATGAAAATGTTTTATCTTGGGAAAGTACATATTCTGAAAATGATATAACTGGATATAACGTTGATATATACAAATTTGAAAATGGAGAATATACTAAAGTAGAATCACCTATATCAGTTAATGATGGTAAAAAAGAAACTGTTTTAGCATCACTTGAATCAAACACAATTTATCAAGCAAGAATAACTACAGTAGCAAAAACTGCTCAATTAGCAATTGTAAATTCAGAAGAAGCAGTTTCAGATGATTTCTTCTTTATCCAAACTAAAAATATAACAGCTCAATCTACAACAACTAACTCTGTAACATTAAGAATGACACCTCAAGTTACAGTTGAAGGAAAAACAACAACATATTCAGTAGAAATATGGGAAGTAACTGGCTCAAATGGTGAAGCAACTGCAAAATATAATTATGTTAGAACGCAGGAAAATATTACTATGACAGATGTTAAAAATGGTCAAACAGTAACAGCTGGAGAATTAGTAGTAGACGGATTAGAAAGTGGAAAAACATATATCTTCAAAGTAATTGCTAAGGTAGATGGTGTTGAAGGAAAATCAGGTTTTGTACCTACTAATGGAACAACAACTAAAAAAGAAATACCTGCAATTGTAGATTTAGAAGTATCTAGCAAATCTGGCGAAGGAAAAATTTCTCAAACTGGATCAAGTACATCAAGAGTATTAAACATTAATGGTGTAGAAATTAAATATGCAGAATTTGCACAATATCCTGCAGAAATAGCTAAAATTAGTGATATAATGGTTAATTTAGTTAATGGAGATGTTATTACATTAGAAAATAACAAATTAACAGTAAAATTACAAAAAGAAGCTTCAGGTGTTGGAGTTGCATTAAGAAACTTTGGAAGTCTAACAGGAATGATTCTTGAATTACAAGGAAATAAATATTCTAAAACAATTAGTGTAAGTGCTGCTGATGATGTTATCTTAACTGGGACAGATGCAATATTTAATATTGCAAATGTAACAGCTACAAAAGTAACACTAAAAAATAGTGTTAATGTAACAACTGGAGCTAATAAAAAAGTTGTTGTTGCAGAAGGAGCAACTGCTACAATTAACAATGTTAAAGTAACAGCAGCAGGTGAAACTGAAATAACTACACCAGTTGCTGGAGAAAAAACATTAAATATTACTGCTAATAATGGATCAAATGAATTAATATTTGAAAATACGACAACAGGAGAAGCTAAAATATCAATTGTAGGTGCTACTGATTTAAGCAGTTCTCAATCAGGAACAATTACAATTAAATCAACAGGTGGAAAAGTAACACTTACTGCATCAAACCTAAACGTTGCAAGTGATGTTGTAGTAGATGTAGAAAATGGAGATGTTGTTATTACAGATACTAAGTTTAGTGGAAGTAAAAACGTTACAGTTTCAAATGCAGAAGGTGAAACTACAACTGTTACAGCATTACTAGAAAATACTGTAACTACAAAAGCATTTGTAAGTCAATTTACAATAGGTATCAATGTTGATGCTACTGATGATGAATTAAAATCATATATCGCTTCAACATCTGTTGAATTGAAAGATCTTAGAGCATATCTAGATTCATTTAAATTAAATGGAACAGGTGCTATACTAAAAATAGCTTCTGCAACAGCAACGACAGTAGAGATTGAAATTAGTTCAATTGTAACAGATGTAACAATTGGAAATATAAAATAGTATATTTCATTTATATAAATATATAGATTTTATAGTTTAATCAAAAAGAGGATTATATTTGAACTGTTACCTTAAAAGTAAACAGTAAAAAGAAAGAGAGGCTCTTAGAAAGTATTGTGGTTATTACTGCAATACTTTTTCTTTTTTAATTTTTTCTATTTCCTTTTATTTATATTGCATTGGTGTTAAATATCCTAATGATTTTTGCATTCTTTCATTGTTATAATACCATATATAATCTAAAATTTCAGTAACTATATTCTTATTTTTTAAATCTATTAAAGGATTATATAATAATTCACTTTTTATCTTTTATTTGTTCAAGCATTTTCATTCCAATTTCTAAAGTTGCATAATTTGCTATCTCAGCAACCTCTATCACATGTGTATGTAAATCTTTTATTGGAGAAATATATACTTTTTTTCCTTTATTTTTAACTTCTGTTACATCAGTTGCTATTTTATCAAAAGGGCAACTTGTAGTAAAATTTCTCTTAAGTACAATATGCTTTAGATGTATCTCTCCTGTTTTTATTGTATTTCTTTTTTACTTTTATTACTGCAAGCAATCCATTTTCTTTCATTAATCTATATGTCCTTTTTCTATTAATTCTAATACTGTAGTCTTTCTGCTTCTAACTTTAAAATTTTTTCTTCAGCAGATAATTCTTTTTTTACTCATAAAAGTACCCCCTTAAAGTATACACCTCTTTTTTATTAGTGCCTACTTTAAGGGGAATAGTTCAGTTCATTAGGACCCCTCTAATTATGTTAGTATCAATATTAGTTAATTCCTTGAATTTGTACAGATTCAGCTTTCTTTGTAAATGTAATCGTTATTTCATTATTATCTTTTGTTGTAACTATTTTTGCTCCGATATCATTAATACCAAAGCTATTTAAGAATGCTTGAATTCTTGTTAATTCAGCTTCTGTCATAGAATCTGCGTCACTAGCATGTGTAGTGGTTGCTTTTAAAGCTCCTCTTAATGCTTCTAAACTTTCATTTCCTTCAGCATCTTTATATGTTTTTAATTCAAAATTATCATCTGATTCTAAAGTTACAGGAGCTTTATCTTTAGCTAATACTGTAACAGTCTTAGTAGCATCTGCTGTAAGTGTTACATTTACATTTCTATTTCCAGTAAATGCAACATCTTTTAATTCTACATTTGCATCTGTTACATCAATATCTAAGCTTATTCCAGTAACATTAACTCTTTCTTGACTTACTTTAATTCCACCATCAGTTGATGAAATTGTAACAGTTCCAATATATACTGAAGAGTTATCTGTTTCTCCAACAAATCTTATTACTGCTTCTTGTGTTTTAAGTGTACTAGCTATGTTTTCTGGATAACTATTTTCTATAGTAAGATTATTATTCATTGTTCCTGAATTTACATGAATATCAACAGTTTTACCTGTTACAGTTGCTTTTAAAGCTGTTTCTGTTGTTATTTGTACTCCATTTATTGTAGCAACTTTAGCAATTTCGAATTTTCTAGCTGTAGTATCGCTAAATATAGTAACATCATCTGCTAACTTTATAGTGTCAGCATTTAATCCAGCAACATTAAATTGTGCTCCTTCACCTTTTAATATCATTTCAGTAGTTTCATAACCACTTGATACTGTTATATTAGTTTCAAATGCAGCTCCTTCAATTTCAACTTTCTTTCCTTTTACTGTTTTTCCAAGAACTAAATTAACTCTAGCTGTATTTCCAAGTTTCAATTGTAAAGAGTCTCCTTCTGCTTTTACTATTGTGTCATTTGAATTTAATGCTACTATTAATTCATATAATGATTCGAATTCAGCAGGATATTCATTATCAGATATGTTATATTCTATTCCATCGACTACAATTATCTTTTTTGTATTATTAGTATAAGCATAAACTTTTTCTGCTTTTGCTAAATCTTTTGATTTTACAACTTGCTTTCCATTTACTGAAGGAGCTTGTATACAGGTTTTTTCTTCTTCATAGATTGATGTTCCTTCACTATCACCTACAGTTGCAATTAATCTAAATGCATATTCTGTTTCTGGAGCTAATCCATTTACTAATATTACAAGATTTCCATTATCGTCTCTTTCCATAGTAGTTTTAACATCTCCAGAAGTAATTTCATGGTATTGTCCTTTTTCAGGTACATTATCATGATTTACTTTATATACTTTTACATCATAAGATGCTTCTTTTCCATCTATAACTATTTTACTTGCATTTAATGTTATAGCTGTATCAGTTGTTTTAGTTGTATCAACTGCAAATCCAGTAACACCAATTACAAAACATTTTTTAACAGTTTCTTCTGAATCTACAATAGCAGATTGTGTTGCTGCAGCTTTTGCTGTTATAGTTATTTCATAAATTTCATTATCTTTAATTTGCTTTGCAGCGATTGTTGCTTCCTTTTTTGCTACGTCAACAGTTGGAGTTGTTACTGCGGATATAGTGCCAGTTAATTGTTTTATTGATACATCATAATTATTTGCATTTGTTCCATTTTTAGTATCATTCCATGTTAATTTAGTTGCACTTTCAAGCTTAATAATTTCAACTGGAGATAAAGCTGTTACAACTACTTCGTCTGATTCAACTGGTTCTGAATCTTTAGTAGTTGTTCCATTTCCTTTTACTCTTACACTAATTTTATAGGTACCTGGTTTACTTAAATCAAGAAGACTTTGATTTGTATTAGTATCAAAACTAGCACTAGCACATTCTACTTCATCAATAATTTCATCATCTTTATATATAACAACCATATACTTAGAAGAAGTCATACCTGTAGGAGCAGTCCATGTAAATGTTTTACTACTTGTTGCAGCAACATTTTTTAAATCAGGTTCTACAATAGTAGTTACATTTACTTTTGGTTCTGAGTTAAGTTCATTGTCAACTAGAATATCAGTTTTTTCTACAGCTCCTGAAACATTTCCTTCTTTACTTTCTAATACATAAAATATTTTATAAGATGAATTGCTTGATAACTCAGTTGCTACTAGACACGCATCCAATTTATTATCTGTTAATGTTGCTGTACCTTTAGAAACTATTTTTCCTTTACTATCAGATTTTGTTCCATTTACAAATTGTACTACATCGTTAACAGATGTATTTTTATAATTATTACCATTAGCATCTGCTGTTGGTAGAACTATATAATAAACTTTAGTAGCTCCAGAGTTAACAGCTGTTAAAGAAAGAGTAGCTTTAGCACTACTTAAACGTTCTGTGCTTACAACAACAGCCTTAGGTGTTTTTGTATTAAGTTCTGTTTTAACTTTTGAAACTACGTTATTATTTTTATCCTTTAATACTATTGTATACAATCCCTCTTCTGCATCGCTTTTTAAGTAAATATCAACAGAATCTTTTACTAAATTTTTATGTAATACAACATCAGCTTTTTTATCACTAATAGTTGATCCTCCTGTTTTATCTACATTCACTTTGTTTTCATTAGCATCTAATACTTCTATATAATATCCTTTATTATCAGAAGAATCATTAGAATCCTTTTCTAATGGATTAGAAATATTAAAGTTAATTGTTACTTTATAATTATTATTTTTCTTAGTAGCTACATTACTTTTATTAATATAACCATTTTCATTAACTGTCATAGTAATATCATATTCCCCTGGAACTTCTTGGTCTAGATAGAAAAAAATAAAATACCAGTTTTTGCTGATATTTCAAGTAAATCTGGCATTTTATATTATAATCATATTAATATAATCATAAAATCATATTAAAAGTATGTTCAAAATCATATCGCATTCTTTCAAAAATCGATTTTGAGACATTTTATTGTGTTAGTAGTAGAATTAATCATTTTTTAATTTCCAATTTATCATAGGGTGAAATTTTACCCTTTCTATAATTTCATCATCATCAAATAATAATTCTGGTTCATATATTCCTTTGTGAAATTTATTATAAAATTCTTGAATATTATCATCAATTACTAAAATATCTTTTAAATATTCTTTTACTGCTTGTTTCATTTCATCTACATTACTTTTTCTTGGATTTCTATCTTTTAATGTTGGCAGTAATTTTGTTTTTATTTCTTGTTTGTCTAATTTTTCTATTTTATCAAGACT
>CANQPV010000014.1 GCA_947625825.1 uncultured Clostridia bacterium
TTTTGGTGACCCCTACGGGAATCGAACCCATGATTCGGCCTTGAGAGGGCCGCGTCTTAACCGCTTGACCAAGGGGCCTTATATTTAACTACCTTACTAATATACCATATTTAAAGCAGGTTCGTCAATTAGTTTGCTGTATTTTTTACTACTAGTTTTAATATTTCTATAAGTCTTTCTTCTTGCTTTGTTAAATATAAATACCCTATTAATGCTTCAAATGCTGTAGCATGTATATATTCTTGCACACTTGCATTTTTTGCAATATGATGAAGATCTGTATTTCTTCCTCTTCTTACAATTTCTTTTTCATCTTTTGTTAAATTATTTTCTATATTTTTTAAAGCATCTGCTTGAGCTTTTGCTTTTACATATTTAATAGATTCTATATGTAGTTTATGTGGTTTTAAATTTGTAGTATCTACAAGGTTAGTACGTATATATAGTTCATATACTGCGTCTCCAATATATGCCCATGTAAGTGGTGACATTTGATTTACATCTGTTTCATTTTTATTAATATTAAATAATTTCAATTTTTTCTCCTATCTTAATTTTGTTATAATTTCTAATTTATTTATATTGTATTTTTTCTAATGTTATTTTTCCTAGTTTTCCGCTTCTGAAATCATCTAGCAAAATATTGCATACCCTTTCGTAATCTATTTCTCCGCCAGAAATAATGGTTCCTCTTTTCTTTCCAATTAAATTCATAACTTCAATAATTTTATCATTATCTTCTAATTTACTATTTTCCATTATCAAATTAACTTCCTGCTCATCTAATTTATATCTTTGAATTAGGTTTAAGCTATATTCTTTAATTAAAACTTTTAATAGTGAAAAACCAATTTCTGTAGTAACTAATATATCATCTTTAATTGTTCCTGTAAATGCTAAGTTTAAAGCTACTTTATCATTTTCTAGCTTTGGCCATAAAACGCCAGGGGTATCTAATAATTCAATTTTATTAGATACTTTAACCCATTGCTTTTGCCTTGTTATACCTGGTTTATTTCCTACCTTTGCAGAAGTTTTTTTTGCAATTCTATTAATAAAAGAGGATTTTCCTACATTTGGAATTCCTAAAACCATTATTCTTATTGATTTTCCTATTCTGCCTTTATTTTCATACTTTTCATTATCATAAATTTCTTCTATTTTTTTAAGTGCCTCGTTTATACCTTTGCCTGAAACTGAATCTACTAAAACAGCTGGAATGCCACCACTTTGAAAGTAGTTAATCCACTTTTGATTTTCTTTTTCGCAAGATAAATCAGACTTATTTAAAATAATAAGTCTTTTTTTATCTTTTAATATTTCTTTAATATCTGGGTTTTGACTAGACATTGGAATACGTGCATCTAAAACTTCTACTACTATATCTACTAGTTTTAAGTCTTCTATAATTTGTTTTTTAGTTTTTGCCATATGTCCGTGGATACCAATTTATATTTTTATTGTTTCCGTTCAAAATGATCACTTCCTATTTTATATATGTTTTTTAGTTTTTAAGTTAACAACTTCCATATTAAATGTATTAGCTACTTTTTTATTAATTTAAAATTTCTCTTAGTGCTTCTATTAGTTTTGGAATATCAATTGGTTTTGCTAAGTGTCCATTCATTCCAGCTTCTTTTGCTGCTTTTTTGTCTTCTTCAAATGCATTTGCTGTCATTGCTAAAATTGGAATATTTGCAATTTTCTTATTTTTAAATTTACGAATTGTTTTTGTTGCTTCATATCCATCCATTATTGGCATTTGAATATCCATTAATACAACATCAAAATAGCCTGATTCAGATTTTTCTAAAATTTCACAAGCTTCTTTTCCATTTTCAGCACTTTCTACTAAAAAGCCAAAGTCTTTTAAATATTCTGTAGCAATTTCTCTATTCATCATATTGTCTTCTACAAGAAGAATTCTTTTGCCTGAAAAATCAACTTTTTCTTCTACATCTTCTTGTTTCTTCTCTAATCCTGAAACTTTTAAAAGTATTCTTCTTAAGTCAGATGGGAATAATGGTTTACTAATAAATTCTGTAACACCTGCTTCTTTTGCCTCTTTTTCAATTTCTCCCCAGTCATAAGCTGAAAGCATAATAATTATTGGTTCTTTTCCTACTATTTTACGAATACGTCTTGTTGTTTCAATTCCATTCATATCTGGCATTAACCAATCTATTAAATAAATTTGGTATTGCTCTTTCATTTGATGTGCTTCTTTTGCACGAGCTACTGCTTCTTTTCCATACATTGTCCAGTCTGATTTTAAACCAAATTGTCTTAGCATATGTGAAATGCTTTGGCAAGAGTTCATATCATCATCTACAACTAGTGCATGTACATCTTTTAAATTATCTATTACTTCTATTTTCTTATGTGCTTCTTGTAATTTAAATTCTAATGTAACAATAAATTCTGTTCCCTTTCCAACTTTACTTTGTACTTCTATAGTTCCACCCATCATGTCTACAATATTTTTAGTTATTGCCATTCCAAGCCCTGTACCTTGAATTCCACTTACTGTTGAACTACGTTCTCTTGCAAATGGTTCAAAAATTTCTTTTATAAATTCTTCACTAATTCCAATTCCATTATCTTTTACTCTAAACTCGTAAATTCCATAGCCTTTTTTAGATATTGGTTTTTGAGTAATGCGAACAGATATTGTTCCTCCTGGCTCTGTAAATTTAAGCGCATTTGATAATAAATTTATTAATATTTGGTTAAGTCTTAATTTGTCACAATAAATGTTTTCGTCTGTTATATTTACTGTATCTATAACAAATTCCATTTGTTTTGCATTTACGTCTGCTTGTACAATATTTCTAATACCATGAAGTATTTCAGCAAGATTTTCTTCTTTTTCTTCTATATTTACTTTGCCTGATTCTATTCTACTCATATCTAATACATCATTTATTAAAGAAAGTAAATGATTTGAAGATTGTGAAATCTTGTCTAAATAATCTGCTACACGCTCTTTATCATTTATATTGTTTTTTGCAAGCGTTGTAAAGCCAATAATAGCATTCATTGGAGTACGAATATCGTGTGACATATTGTTTAAAAATGTGGTTTTTGCTCTACTTGCTTGCTCGGCTAATGTTAGGGCTGATTCTAGCTCATCTCTATGTTTAATTTCAAATTTTATCGAGCTTTTTTGTGATCTATTTCTAAATATTAAAATAACAACAATAGCTATTGCAATTAATATTGCTATTATTAATATTGTTAATAATTGTAATAATTCAGCACTTTGTGCTTGATATATAGAAAGTGGCACAGACATAATGCAATACCAATCTGAAACAGTCATTGGATTGCAGACCATAATACGGTTTTGCCCGTCTAGTAAATATTCTAAATAAAAACTTTCTCTATCTTCAATTTTTTCACGAACGTCTTCTAACGTTAAGTCACTAGTTATTCCTTCTTTATTTATTACTGTATAAAAATCTTCTCTAGCAAGACTATAATTATCGTGTACAGATACTAAATAATAACCATCTTTGTCTATAACACTACTATAGCCTTCTCCATTGTAACTTTCAATTTTTAGTTCATCTGTTAAATTTTCGATTCTATAATATCCTGCTATATATATAAAGCGATTTTCGTCAATTGTAAAAGGTTCTATTTTTGTTCCTAAAAGTAATGTAGAATTTACTTCTGAATTTTTATTTTTGTCTATTCTTTGAACAAATTTATCTTTTGGTGAGTTTTTGCATAATTCTAGTAATGCTGTATCTTTATAAATTGATTGCGTACTACTAAATACTTTTCCTTCTTCTGTTATTAAAACAACTTCCATAGTTTCTATAGATTCTGATTTAATATTTAGCTTTCTTAAAACCTCTGATGTAGTTTTAAGTTCATTTTGCTCTACCTCTTTAGCTATTCCTTCCAAATGCATCCATCTATGCTCTAGACCAGATACAATTGATTGCTCATCATGTTTTGAAATTTCCCACATATTGCGAAGAGACATTTTAACTATTCTATCTGTAAGAATTGCTGAAAATAGGTGATATAAATAGTAAATAGAAATTACTATAATAATTGTTACTATAATAATAATCAAATTACTTTTTTTTATATTATTTTTTTTATCTATTATATTTTTATCTATTCTTTTTTTTACTTTTTCCCTACTTGAATTCAAGTTTATGCCTCCTCTCCCATTTGTTCTTTTGTAGTATTTTTAATAAAGTCTTCTTTAGCATCATCAAAACATTTTAGTAATTTAGGTGAAAAAGTTCCACATTCGCCGTTATGAATCATACGAAATGTTTCTTCTATTGAAAAAGAAGGCTTATATACTCTTTTGCTTACAAGTGCATCATAAACATCTACAATAGATACAACTTGTGCCCATATAGGAATATCATCTCCTTTTAAGCCGTCTGGGTAACCTCTACCATCATATCTTTCATGATGATATCTACAAATATCATAGCAATAACGGTAAAATTCATTTTCTTCTTGCTTAAATTTTTCTAACATTTGGCAACCATATATGGTGTGCTTTTTCATTTCTGCATATTCTTCATCTGTTAATCTTCCTGGTTTTAAAAGTATATTGTCTGGTATTGCTATTTTGCCAATATCATGTAGTGCAGAAGCATTTACTATTAATTCAATTTGTTCATCTGTAAATTGCTCTTCTCCATATAAAGCTCTCCAATGTCTTAGCATTATTCTTGTAAATTTTTTAACTCTTTGAATATGTTCTCCAGATTCTAAGCTCCTAAATTCTACAACTGAGCTTAATGCATTAATTAAGAAATTATTACTTTGTTCTATACGCTTTTTGCTCTCAATTAATTCCTGTGTACGAAGCTCTAACTCTTCTTCAATAGAAATTCTATGTTCAAATAGTTCTATAATATTTCTTGCTCTACGCCTTACAACAGCGGGTTCAAAAGGTTTATATATAATATCTGCCGCTCCAAGTTCATATGCTTTTACATCTGTTTCAACAGTTGCTTCTCCTGTTATCATAATAACAGGTATTGTGCTTATAATATTGTTTAAAGACATGTGGTGCATTACATCTAAGCCATTCTTTTTTGGCATAACTAAATCAAGAAAGACTAATGCAATTTCATCCTTATGTTTATTTAAAATTTCAATTGCTTCTTCTCCATTTGCTGCTTCTAATATTTTATATTCTCCATTTTCAAATATATCTTTTAAGAGCTCTCTGTTTATCATAACATCATCAACAATTAATAATGTATCTCTCTTTTCCATAAATATCCCCCTATTGCATTATTTTATTAATTTCATCAATTACTTTTTTATATTCTTCTTCTACTTGTGAAAAAGTTTGCTTTGCTTTTTCAAAGTCTTTGGCTCTTAGTTCTTCTGTAATTTGTTCTACTACAGTAGAAAGTGCCGTGAATGCCATATTTTGGCAAACTCCTTTTAGTGTATGTGCTCCTCTAAAAGCTGCTTCACAATCTCCACAATTTATTCCATCTTCTAAGCCTTTATATGACTCGTCCATTAAAAAAAACTTTAGGTATTTTAATATTCTTTCATCATTTTGCATTCTTGAAATTGCTACTTCATAGTTTCCATTTATTTTCTTATAAAATTCTTCTATCATTTGTTTTCTATCCTTCCTATTTTTCTACTATAAAATTATAATAAGTAGCGAAAAAAGTCAATAATATTTTGAAAACTTTATTTTTAATTAGATTAAAGCTTTAATAGTACTATTTTTCGCAGTTTTGAGAGGTCCCGTTCTGACCTGCTTCTTTGAGCTTTACTTTCTGCAACGGGCATTTGAAAAACAAGAAAACTAGTACTATTGAAGCAATTAATTAAATGATAAGCAAAAAAATAAACGAAACAGCTATTGTTTCGTTTATTTTTATATAAATATTACATTGTTCTATATTGATTTCTATCTGATCTTTCATCCATTTTTCTATCATATTCCTTATTTTTGTAAAACCAATCTGTTTGCTTGTCTACTGGGTGTGCAGTTCTATTTTTATCTAATAATACATCAAAAAATGCAAAAACTGGAATTATTATTCCAACTAACGCTATTAATAAAGACATATATAAATCAATAGAGCCTGTTCCATTAATTATATTAATTACATTTTGATACAAGTAAATTCCATAATATAAGCCATGTGCTATTAAATAAATAATTGTTGGCAATAATTTTCTCTTTGTAATAAAACATATACATATAAACGTAATAAATAATAATACTACTTCCATTGTAATGTCTATTGGTTCTGCAATAAATTCTGTTCCCATTGAATATAATACTGTTGTTACTACACGAAAACCCCAAAACATAAATGCAAGCATAGCAATAAGCCAACTAGATAAACTTTTCATTTGTCATATCTCCTTATATTTATAAATTAAAAGTAATTTAACTTTTCATAATATAATTAAATTATAACATATTAATATGTAATTTTCTATATTTTTAATAAATATATTTACACATTAAAAGAATCGTTTGTAAAACAAACGATTCTTTTAACAATTAATCTACAAAGTTAAACTCATCTTCAAATTTTTGTTTAAATATTTCAAATACTTTATTTAGTACTTCTTCATCATCAACGCTAACATAAGATTCTTCATCTTCAGATTCTGTATCTTCTAATTTTAAAATTACAACTTCACCAGGTTCTTCTGTTTCTTCTTCTTCAACTGGTAATAATACTACGTATTCTTCTCCTTCATATTCAATTAAGTCTAAAAATTCAAATTCTACTTCATTTCCTTCTTCATCATTTAGAACTAGTATATTATCTTCTAATTCTTCTCCCTCATTTAAATTTTCTGGGTTTTCATTTACATCTTCTTTACTCATTTCTTTTCTCCTTTCGTTTATATATAAATCATTATATTTCTATAATGCTAATATCTATTATTAGTATTTACATTTTTATTAAATATATACAAATAATGTTTTATACTTTATTTTTTTGTTTATTTAAATAAGTTTCTAAAATATATACTGCAGAAATTGTATCTACAATTTCTTTCTTTTTATTTTTATTAATATTTAAATAATTCATTGTTTTATGGGCAGCAACAGTAGTTAATCTTTCATCTACTGTCTCAATTAAAATTTTAGGATATTTGCATTTTAGTTTATGAATAAATTTTTCTGTTATTTCTACTCTTTCTGCTTTAGAACCATTCATATTAATTGGCATTCCAACTACAAAAGTATCTATGCTATACATATTTAAAATTTCATCTAGTCTTTTTAAAATTAATTTATCGTTTCCTTGATGATGAATAGTTTCTAGTCCTTGTGCTGTAATGCATAGCTCATCTGTAATAGCAATTCCTACTCTACTATCTCCATAATCAATTCCTAGCTTTCGCATATTAATCATCCAATCCAATATAGTTTTTTACCATTTTTTCTAATAGTTCATCTCTTTCTATTTGTCTAATTAAATTTCTTGCATCATTATGGCTTGTAATATATGTTGGATCTCCTGATAAAATATATCCTACTATTTGGTTTATTGGATTATATCCTTTTTCCTCTAGTGCAGAATATACCTCTTTTAAAATTTCCCTTGTTTTGACGTTTTTGTCCTTTTCTACTTTAAAACTAACAGTTTCATCTGATATCATTATTTACCCTCCTATAAATAATTTATTGTATTTTCTTCTTTTGGAGCTTTATCTAAGTATTCTTCTAATTTTTTAGTAAGCCCCTCTAATGCAGTTCTTTTGTAATATGTAGATACTACCATGTTTATTTTTGGTTCTGCAAAGCTTGTTTTCTTTTTGCCTCTTCCAGTAGATTTTAGCTCTACTTCTATTTCAATTTCTTCTAATTTTTGTTTCATTTCCTTCATAAAGTTTGCTACTGCATCCATTTCTATACCTGAAAAAATAATAGCAAATTTAGGTCCCATATATCTTACAAATATATACTCATCTGATAAATTTTCTTTTAATAAATTACTTACTTCTGTAATTATTTGATTTCCTGTTTCTCTACTAAAAGTCTGATTTATTTCTTCTAAGTTAGTAATTTTAAACAAACATACTGTAGAAGTTGTATATTTATCTATAATTTTCTTTCCTTCTCCAAATAAATACTCTGCTGATTTTAATCCACTAAATTTATCTTCTCTAACAATATTTTCAATTACTTGCTGGTTTTCTATAGTCTTTAGTACAGAAACTATGTTGTTTTTTACTACTTCTAAAAGAGTTGTATCTATTTTATCAAATTCATGTGGTTTGCTTCCTTCTATAATCCAATAGCCTATGTATATGTTTTCAACATATAATGGAAAGAACATTGCAGATTTTGCTCTGCCAAATTCCATTTTTTGATAAGGAAGTCTTTCATCTTCTTTTTCAACAGTAATGTATTTCGGTGTTGCAGTATTAATACTATCTTTAAAAATGTCTTCATTTTGTAAGTTTCTTAACGTATCCCAATGTTTTTTATCAACATTAGAAGCTTTTACAGTATAGTCTATACCATTGTATATAACAACAGTAGAATATTTAATTTGATATCTTTCAATTAAAATGTCATTAATTTTTTTAATTTTTTCATCAGCAGAGGTAACTTCGCTAATTGTATCCATAAAATCTTGTAGTACATTTAAACTTGTTATTTTTTGACTCAAATTATTAAAGTTTTGTATTTTCTTATGTATGGACATATTATATATCATTAGAAATGCTATAATAAGTACTAAAAGTATAATTACTATAAGTATCAAGAAATCACCCCTTTTGCTATAAAAAAATGTTTTATTTAATAATTATTTTTCATTTTATTTAAAGTATTGTTCATATCATTAGAAAAATTATTTTGATAATTATTATATTTATTTTTTGAATTTTTATTATTTATTAAAGGATATACCATATCTCCTAATTTATTAAGTGCAAGCATAAAGTTTTTTGAATAATCATTTAAAGTAATTTTACAGTTAATAAGTCCTTCTAAATATTTAGAATAAGCTTGTTCTTCAAATGGAACTACAGTATATTGAACATTATCTTTATTAAATAGCTCTGTCATAAATGACATTGCAGGATCATTATAATATGCCATTCCACCAATAATTGTTTTTTCTGAAATGTTTCTTAATTTAACTAATTTATTCAAAACAACCCTTATTTTTTCTGGTCTTAATACATTTTTAGCTTTTAAATCTCTTAAAAATGCTGTTAATGGTTGTATTGTTAATACATCTAAGCTTTGTACTAAATATAGCTCTTGTGCTTCGTTAAAATAATTATAATCTGTTTCAAAATCACAATCTAAAATAACTAATGAATAATTTTTCATTAAGGTTTGTAATATAGAATTATAATCAGTTAATTGTTCTTCTTCTCCTGGAAGAGTTGTATAAACTGTTAAATTCTTATGTACTTCAATTCCAGTAGCATTTCCTTGCTTTAAATTTTCTATACATGAGTATGCAATTTTTCTTAAATTTTCTTCATTTTCTGTATAAATATAATAAGCATTTTTATTTTTTGTTAAATCTAAAATTGCTGTATTAATTCCTTTTTGAGATAATATTTCTGCAATATTATTTACTAAAAATGATGTTCCATTTTTAGAAGTTCCTACAAATGCTACAAATTTTTTATCTTGTGATAATAATCCATTTAGATCTGTGTTTTGATATGTATTAGTATTTTCAATTGAATTTTGAATATACTTTTCTTGATTATTATTTTCAATAGGTTCATATATATTCTGTTCATTAAGTGGTGAAAAAATTGAATCATTGTCTTCTACATTATCATTGTTGTTTTGACTTATTTGTTCTTCCTCTATACTTTCTTCTGTTAAGTTTTCACTTAAGCTTTCATCATCTAGCCCAGGTAAAAACATATCATTTGAAGAAGAATTTTGAGAAGAATTAATAGATGTATCTTCATCTCCTAGTTCAAAAAGATTAACTGGAGAAGAATTAGAGTTACTAATATCTTCTTCTTGAGGCTGTTCTATTTCTTGAACAGGTTCTACTACTGGCTCTAATATTTTTTTAGGTCTTCCTCTACCTTTTTTTGGTTTTTCACTATATGTAGTATCTTCTTCTGTAACTACTTTTTTAGGTCTTCCTCTTCTTTTTAGCTCTACATTTTGTTCTTCTAAATTTTGAGGTGTTTCAGCTTTTGGAATAGAATTTTCCGTATCTTCCATAGAAAGGCTATCTAAGATATCATCAATTTCTTGTACTTGTTCTGGTAATATTTTATTTGAGTTATTATTTTCGTTTGGCAAATTTTCCTCTATTTTTCTAACATTTGATGTATTAATTGCTGATGGTATAATAACTGGCTGTTTCATTTTATTTTGGCTTAGATTTTTTTCTATTAATTCTATATTAGAAGTATTATCTTTTTGCTTTGTAAATTTAACATTTTTGCTACTTAAATTTGAAGTTTTGTAATCTTTATTGTTAGAAGCTGTAGGGCTTCCAAATGAAACTACTTCTTGGTACTTTGCACTGTTAGCTTCCAAAACTGCTTTTACATTTAAAGGTAAAAATTTAGCAATTAATCTTAATTGATTATTTGTATATTGACTAGCAATATGATCAAAGCTTTCTACATATTTTTCTTCATTTCCGTTTATTTTTTTGTAGTGATTTAAGATATTTTGAATCTCAGTTTCACTAACATCTCCTTCATTTTCTACTTTGTAGTCAACATCTTCAGAATCAATACGATAATATACTTTTGCTTCTTTTTTTGTACGTGGTCTTTCTAATAATTCGCATACTTGTGTAATACTTCTATCTTTACCAAGTAATGCATTATAAACACCAATTCCAAATAGTTTTACTAATAATGGATCTGATTTTTCTCTCCTATCTGTACAAATTAAAATAATAGGAATATCATTTCCAGACTCATTAGTTGCTTCATCACTAATATTGTCCATTTTTTCGAAAATAAATTTGTCTATTGCATCATAGTTATTATTTGAAAATGGTTGCAAATCTTCACTTATGATTATTCTTTCATAAGTTTTATCTCTTTGTAATTCTTTAATAATTGCATTAAAATAATATACATTCTTTGCTGAAATAATCTCTTTATACTCTTGTTGATATTTTTTTATTATAGATTCAGAAATGCTTTCATTATTTACTGCAAATAATACTTTCATTCGTTAACCCCTCCAACCTCTTACAACGATTGCAAAAACTAATGGTAACACTTGACAAATTACCATTACCGTAATAATAGCAACTAAAACGCCAAAGCCTTTATCTTGAACATCTAGTTTTCTAATTCCAATAACATAACGATAAATTGCTGCAATTACAATTCCAATGAAACCAAAAGGTATACTATATATTCTAATAATATTTAAAATATAGGCAGCAAAGCCATAAGTGTTATCTCCATAGGCTACTTGGTAATCTTCTAGGCTTTTTAAAGCCTTATCTTTTAATTCTACTAAATTTGTTGTTGATGTTGTTCCAGATGTTAATGTATTTTGTTCTGCAGTTGTTGCATATACTGAAATTGTTCCTAATATAAACAATAAAACAAATAAAATTGTTAGTACTTTTTTCATAAATTTATTTGCACCTTCCTTGTTTCCATTATAATTCATTTTTTTAACTTATTATATCATACAATAAAGTAGAGAAAATAGCAAGAAGAAAAAGAGATTTTTTATATTTTATTTTATATTTTTTATGCATAAAAAAATAAGCATGATTAACATGCTTATTTTTATTTGCCAGTAAATCTTGAAATATATGAGTATGGTCCTGATACTAATTTTCCATTTACATATTTGTATGCTCTTACTCTTGCTGTGTAATAATATTCAGTATCTGTTAAACCAGAAATTACTTTGCTATTTGTATTTGTAGAGTAATTGCCTAAATCACCAATACCTGGAACAGTAAAGTAAACATCATATTTTACAGCACCTTCTACCTTATCCCAAGTTAAAGTAACTGTATCTCCAACAACATTAGCAACAACATTTCTTACTCTTGGTACGTTATCATTTCCTTCTGTTTTACTTTCTCCTTCTGTTTTAAATGTAACACTACTGCTGTAGTTTCCATATCTTTTCATTCCATTTACATATTCATATGCCCTTACTTTTACTTGATAACTTGTATTATAATCTAATTCGTTACTATAAATTATAGTATTAACTATATCTGTGTCATCTACCTTTTCATAACTTTTACCTGCTTCTGATAAATAAACTTCATAACCAGAAGCTCCATCTATTGGCCACCAAGATAGATATGCTTCATTTCTATTTTTAACTTTAACTGATAAGTGAGTTACTTGTGCTAAATTTCCTCTTTCTTTTGTTGTAAATTGTTTATACGTAGAAGCTGGTCCTTCTACTTCTTTTCCATTTATAAATTTATAAGCACATACTTTTACATAGTAAGTAGTTGAATAATCTAAATTTTCTAATGTTGCGCTTCTACCTGTAGTTGTTTTTATAAATTTAAAATTTCTAGCATTATTTGTAGATAAATAAATGTTATATCCATCTACGCCAGATATTTTATTCCAACTAATAGTTGCCTTTTTTTGCTCAACATTACTTACTGTTAAGCCTGTAACTTGTGTATCTAATGTAGATTGTTTAGTAGTAAATGTTTTTATTGTTGAAAAATCTCCATATTGTGTATAACCATTTGCATAATTATATGCTCTTACTTTTACTTTATATGTAGTATTATAAGCTAAATTTTTTAATGTTGCATAATTATTATATACTGTGTTTAAGTAATAAAATGCTCCATTGCCTTGTGCTAAATATATTTCATAACCTGCCGTATTATTTACTTTTGTCCAGTCTAGATATGCAGTATTATCTTCTACATCTATGTATAAGTTTTTAACAGATTCTATAACTGAATTATTTCTTCCTGTAGTAAATGTTGTTATTGTTGAAAAATTTCCATATTGTATATAGCCATTTGCATAATTATATGCTCTTACTTTTACTTTATATGTAGTGTTATATTCTAAGTTCTTTAATGCTGCGTAATTATTATATACTGTGTCCAAATAATAAAATGATCCATTGCCTTGTGCTAAATATATTTCATAGCCTTCTGCATTATTTATTTTTGTCCAGTTAATTTCAACTTTATTTTCATTAATAGAACTTACGTATAAATTTGTTACATTGCTAGGTTTGTTTTCTTCTGGCTTTACTGATGGTTTATCATCATATTGATTATTATTAATATATATACCTCTAGCTGGAGAAAATTCTCCGTATTCTATTGCTCCAGAAGATAATATTTTATATGCTCTTATTTTAAAGTAATATGTATCTCCATTTATTGCTCCACTAATAAAAGCACTATTGTTTCCAACTACAGTTCCTAGGTTAGTATAATCTTGTCCTGGTGCATTAGCAAATATTTCGTATCCTGTTGCATTAGAAACTTTTGACCAATTTAAAGATATTAAGCCACCATTTTGGCTTACATTTAATGTTTCTACTTTTTGTAGATTAGTAGTTGATGCTTTAAAATTTACTGTAATAGCTGATGAGAAGTTTCCTGCTTCTTTTACTCCATAACTATTAATTTTATAAGCACATACTTTTGCAGTATAAGTTTCATTTGATTGGAAGCCAATAACTGATGCAGTTGTTCCCGTAACTGATCCTATATATTGGTAACCTCTATTAGATGTATTAATGTATAAATCATATCCATCTGCATTTGTTACCGAAGACCATGAAAAGTACACTGTATTTCCTTTTATTTCTGATTTCAAGTTATATACTTGACCTATTGTTACCGCTTGTATTGGTGTAGTTATCGTTAGTAGGATTATTAATATTAGTGTAATAATGATTGTAAGGTTTCTTTTTCTTATCATAAAACACTCCTCCTTTTTTAACTAGCAACATTCTATCATTATTTATGTATACTGTCAACATTTTTAGTATAAATTTAAAAGTTATATTTTTTTATTCTACAATTATATTTTCTAGCCCTGTTGGCTCATTATTTAAAATAGTAAAATCATTTTCTTTTATAATTGTTTGTATTTTATTAATATGATAAAAATAAAATGATACTAGAATTGTTGAAAATAAAATAACTAATACTACAATTGTAGTTATAAATGTTTTTTTACTAATCATACTACTAATAATTATTTAGCTTTTTAAATAATTATTTTCTCCCCTCTCTATAATTTTACTGTTCTATAATACTTGCATTTTCATTTCCTACTAGTTCTTGAAATTGTTTTAAAATTTCTGGCGTCATGTATATTCCAGTTTTACTAGTATCTATTTTTTCTCCATTTTGTATTTGCATTTGCATATTGTTTTTTTCTCCAGTAAAGAAATAAATTGCTCCTTTTAATTTTTCTTTTTCTATTTCATTTAAGTTTGTAATATTTAGTCTAAAAATTTTCTTTTTTACTTCTACAAATTCATTAATTGTTCTTGCAACAATTTTCGGCTCTTCATCTTCGCGAATGCTAAGTTTCCCATCTATTATAACAATATTATCATTTACTAATATATTAGAACATGCTTGATAACAATTATCAAATACAATAATTTCAGCTTGCCCGTATAAGTCTTCTACTGTAATAAATGCCATTAACTTATTATTTTTAGTATATTTCTTTTTTACAGAAGAAATTATTCCTGCATAAGTAACACTTTGCCCATCTTTTAAGCCTAACCTTGTTTGATTTTGCTCTAAATCCAAATTTTCTTCATTTTCTATGTCTGTTTGCATAAGCTCTCTTAGCATCATTGTGTTAATGTTAGTTTTAGCTTCTATTTGATTTCTTATATTTTCTAATGGATGACCTGAAATATATAGTCCAAGCATTTCTTTTTCCATGCTAAGCATCTCTTTTTTAGTATATTCTGGAAGAACTATGTACTGATATTTCATTTCTTTTATTTCTTCTAGCTGACTATTTCCACCCATATCAAACATGCTAACTTGGCCTTCAAAGCTTTTTTTATTGCTGTTGCTAATAGAGTCAATAATAGCTTCATAAGATGCTATTAACGTTTTTCTAGTTTGTCCTAATTCATCAAATGCTCCAGCTTTGATTAAACTTTCTATACATTTTTTATTTACCTGAGCATTTTGAATTCTTTCACAAAAATCGCTAAAGTCTTTAAAATCTCCGGTCTTTTTCTCTAATAGCTACTATTTCATCTACTGCTGATGTTCCTACATTTTTAATGCTTCCAAGGCCAAAACGTATTTGATTTTTGTCTACAGTAAATTTAGTACTACTTTTATTAATATCTGGTTTTAAAATTGAAATTCCAAGTCTTTTGCACTCTTCTATATAACCTGGAACTTTATCTAAATTTCCTAAAAAGCTATTTAGCATTGCTGCCATAAATTCTGTAGGGTAATATGCTTTTAAATATGCTGTTTGGTAAGATACTACTGCATATGCTGCTGCATGTGATTTATTAAATGCATATTTTGCAAATTCTGCCATTTCGTCAAATATTTTATTTGCAGATTTTTCATCAATTCCGTTTCTAACGCACCCTGGCACTATAATATTTCCATTTTCATCTACCTGACCATTGATAAATATTTCTCTTTCTTTTGCCATTACATCCAATTTTTTCTTACCCATGGCACGTCTTACTAAATCGGCTCTACCTAGTGAATAACCTGCTAAATCTCTTACTATTTGCATAACCTGCTCTTGATATACCATACAGCCATAAGTAACTTCTAGTATTGGTTTTAATGAAGGATGTGTATATACGGCATGCTCTGGGTCTTTTTTGTTTGCAATATATCTTGGAATTTGGTCCATTGGTCCTGGTCTATAAAGTGAAACACCTGCAATAATATCTTCTAAGCAGTCTGGTTTTAATTCTTTCATGAAATTTGTCATGCCTTGGCTTTCGAATTGGAAAATACCAACAGATTCTCCATTTTGCCATAGTTTGTATACCTTTGGATCATTCATTTCTTCATCAAATTGTACATCTATTCCTTTGTTTTGCTTTACTAAGTCGATAGTATCTTTAATAACTGTTAATGTACGAAGACCTAAAAAGTCCATTTTTAAAAGGCCTAGTTCTTCCAATGTAGTCATTATATACTGAGTAGAAATTGCATCATCTCTTACATAAAGTGGTACATAATTTACAACTGGCTCTTTTGTTATAACAATACCGCATGCATGTGTAGAAGCCTGCCTTGGCATGCCTTCTAGAGCCATAGCAATATCTAGTAATTTTTTCATTTCTGCACTATTTTCGTAAAGTTCTTTTAACTCTATATTTTGCTCCATTGCCTTTTTTATAGTAATATGTATTTCATTTGGTATCATTTTTGCAAGTTTATCTGCTTCTGAATAAGGAAGGTCTAAAACTCTTGCTACATCTCTAATTACCATTCTTGCAGACATTGTACCAAATGTAATAATTTGAGAAACATGATCTTTTCCATATTTTGATTCTACATATTCTATTACTTTATCTCTTTTTTCATAGCAAAAGTCAACGTCAAAATCTGGCATGCTAATTCTTTCTGGGTTTAAAAAACGTTCAAAAATAAGACCATATTTTATTGGATCTATGTCTGTAATTCCTATACTGTAGGCTACAATAGATCCAGCTCCAGAGCCACGCCCTGGTCCTACCGGAATGTCATGTGTTTTAGCGTAATGAATATAATCCCATACTATTAAAAAGTAATCTACATAACCCATTTTATTAATAACACTAAGTTCATATTTTGCCCTGTCTAAAATTTCTGAAGGAATTTCTTCATTATTTTTTTCTTCTATGCTTTTACTTGTTTCTCTACTATCTTCTGCGTTAATTTCTATATTATTATCTACTTGGTTTTTGTTTCCATAGCGTCTTACTAAACCGTCCATTGTAAGCTTTTCTAAATAATCATAATGGGTTTTAAACTCTTCTGGTACATCATAGTTTGGTAAAATTGTATGACCAAATTCAAATTCAACATTGCATTTTTCTGCAATTTTTACTGTGTTTTCTATAGCATCTGGTACATTTTTAAAATAATCCGCCATTTCTTCTGGAGATTTTACATATAATTCATCTGTTTCAAAGCGCATTCTATCTTCATCTGTCATACGCTTTCCTGTTTGTATGCACAAAAGAACCTCATGGTTATATGCATCTTCTCTTTTTAAATAGTGGGCATCATTTGTAGCAACTAATGGAATCTCTAACTCCCTAGATAACTCTATTAATTTTTGATTTGCTAGTACTTGCTCTTTTATTCCATTATTTTGAATTTCTAAATAATAATCATCTTTAAATAAGTTTTTAAACCATAAAGCTACTTGTTTTGCTTTTTCCATGTCATTTGCAAGTATTGCCTGATTTACTTCTCCTGCTAGGCAAGCGCTACAGCAAACTAAACCTTCATGATATTTTTCTAATGACTCATGGTCAATACGTGGTTTATAATAAAAGCCTTCTGTATACCCTATTGATACTAATTTTGCCAAGTTTTTATAGCCATCATTATTTTTTGCAAGCAAAATTAGATGGCTATATTTTCCATCTAAATTAGGGTCTTTATCAAACCTTGAACGTGGTGCAACATATACTTCACATCCAATAATAGGCTTTATTCCATTTGCTTTACAAGCCTTGTAAAAATCTATTGCTCCAAACATAGCTCCATGGTCTGTAATTGCCATAGCATCCATTCCAAGTTCTTTTGCACGAATTGGTAAATCTTTAATTCTATTAGCACCATCTAGCAAGCTAAATTCGCTATGTATGTGCAAATGTACAAAATTTGGCATCTTTTATTTTCCCTTCTTTACTATAACTTTTCAGCTAAAATTCTAGCCATTTGAACTCCTGAGGCTGAGGCCATCATTAAGCCTCTTGTCATTCCTCCGCCATCTCCAATAGAATACAAGCCTTTTACGCTAGATTCAAAATTATTATCTATTACTACTTGATTGCTATAAAACTTTATTTCTGGTGCATATAAAAGGTTATCTGGGTTTGCAAAACCTTCTATTACTTTATCCATGCTTCTAATAAAGTTTAAAATATCTGTCATTGTACGGTAGCCTATTGCATAAGTAATGTCTCCTGGAACTGCTGATTTTAATGTTGGTACTACACTATTTGTTGTTAGTTCCTTTTCCCATGTTCTTTTTCCACGGTAAATATCTCCTAATCTTTGTACTAAGATGTTTCCCGCACCCAGTTCATTTAAGTTTTTAGCTACATTTCTGCCATATTCAATAGGTTTATTAAATGGATATGTAAAATGATGTGATACTAAAATAGCTAAGTTTGTATTTGTACTTTTTCTTTCTTTATATGAATGACCGTTTACTAAACTTAAGTTATTATCATATACTTCTGATGCAACAAACCCGCTTGGATTTTGGCAAAATGTTCTTACTTTATCATTAAATGGACTAGGTCTGCCAATGAATTTTCCTTCATACATATATGTATTAATTTCTTTCATAATTTCATCTGGAAGCTCATAGCGTATACCAATATCTACAATACCAGATGAGGTTTTAATTTTATGCTTTTCGCACATATTTACAAGCCAGTTAGCACCTTTTCTTCCTACTGCTATAACTACATTATTTGCATATATTTCTTCTGTTTCAGCATCTTCATTCATAAGTTCGCTAGAAGGCTTTATTTTTACACCTTTAATTTCATTTTTTTCTATTATTAAATCATCTACTATTGTTTGATACATTATTTCAATTTTATGTTCTTGTAAATAATCTTCTAACTTTTTATATAATTCATGAGCCTTTTCTGTTCCTAAGTGGCGAATTGGAATGTTAATTAAATTAATTCCTTCTTTTTTTGCTTTGTTATATATTTTTTTAATTTCTTCTTTATGCTCTGTTCCTTCAAGTTTTGGATCTGCACCAAATTTTAAATAAATTTTATCTGTATAATTTATTAATTCTTTAGTTTTTGGCACGCCAATATATTCATGTAAAATTCCTCCTACATAAATATCGTCATCTTCTTCATTATATAAAGATAATTTTCCATCTGAAAAGGCTCCTGCTCCAGAAAAACCACTTGTAATATTGCAAAATGGCTTACACTTAATGCAATTTCCTGTTTTATCAATTGGGCAGTATCTATCTTCTACTTTTCTTCCTTGCTCAATTAGTAAAATTTTCTTATCTTTGTGAAGCTGAATTAATTCATAAGCCATAAATATTGAGCTAGGTCCTGCTCCAACTACAATAACATCATACTTTTCTTTCATATTT
>CANQPV010000015.1 GCA_947625825.1 uncultured Clostridia bacterium
GAGCTTGCTAAAACTAAAACTGGTGGATTAATTGTTTTAGAGCGAGATATTCAAATAACAGATGTTATAGAAAATGGAGTTCAAATAGATGCAGAAGTATCACCACAACTTATAGTAAATTTGTTTACGCCAAATACACCGCTACATGATGGAGCAGTTATTATTTCAAAAAATAAAATAGCTGCAGCTGCATGTATATTACCACTAGCAGATGATAAAGATATTGCAAAAGAACTTGGAACAAGGCACCGCGCAGGACTTGGAATTTCAAAAGAATCTGATGCTATTGCATTAATTATTTCAGAAGAAACCGGAAAAATATCAATAGCAAAAGATGGCACATTAATAGCAGACATAAAAGAAGATGCTTTAAGAAATATCTTAATTAAAAATATTGTTACAAAACGATTTGGAGATAAAACCAAAGAAAAAAATAATAAACAAAAATCAACAGAAAATGAAAAAACTAATTAATAAAAAGATAAACTGTCTCTGCAAACCCACCATTGTTTGCAGAGTTTTTCGTTATATGTGTAAAAACTTTCATAACAGGTTCATAGGTATTAACAATAGCAATGCTAACACCTAAATTTTTAAGTAAATCAATATCATTATAATTATATTCAATATATAAAATTAAAATAAATATTGTAACCATTTAAAAAGTATAGTATTATATAAATAAAGTTTTAGGGAAATAGGCACTTTAGCAATTTATGTAATAGAAAATACAAACATATTTATTTTATAGAAAAAAGAGGTAATAAAATGAGAAATATAAAACTAACAATAGAATATGATGGAAAAGATTATAATGGCTGGCAGAAACAGCCTAATAAACTTAATATCCAGGGTGAAATAGAAAGAGCAATACAAACAGTAACGGGTAAAGAAGTAGAACTCATTGGCTCTGGAAGAACAGATGCAGGAGTTCATGCAGTAGCACAGGTAGCAAATTTTAAAATAGATTCAGATTTTCCTATTGAAAAGATGGCAATTGCAATTAATTCACAACTTAAAGGTTCAATTAGAGTACAAAAAGCAGAAGAAGTAGAGGAAAATTTTCATAGTCGTTATAACTGCCATAAAAAAACATATCAATATGTTATAGATAATTCTGAGCAGGGAACAGCTCTTTATAGAAATCATACATATCATGTTCCACAACCATTAAATTTGTCTGCAATGCAACAGGCAGTAAATTATTTAATTGGAGAACACGACTTTAGCAGTTTTAAATCAAGTGGTACAAGTAGTAAAAGTAGTGTTAGAACCATTTATGATGCTAAAATTTTAAAAGAGGGAGAAAAAGTAGCTATAGTACTTACTGGAAATGGATTTTTATATAATATGGTACGAATTATTGCTGGTACTTTAGTAGAAATAGGAAAAGGAGAAAAAACTCCAGAAGAAATGAAGCAAATATTAGAAGCTAAAGATAGAAGCTTAGCTGGAAAAACTTTGCCATCTCAAGCTTTATTTTTAATGAATGTAAGTTATTAGGGACAGTCCCTTTTTCCCTTTTTGGGTAAAAAGGGACAGGTTATTATAAAAGTAAATTTTGTAATAAAAAATAGTAGCACACTTTGCTTAAAAATAACATAAAATATAACAAAAAGCAAAGTTAAAGGAGAAATGCTTAAAATTTTTCATTTCTATGTGTTTCTTTTTATCAATAATGAAAGGAATGAACCAATTATGAATATATTATTAATATTTTTTGCTCTTCCTGTTGCTACTATTTTATTAGCTATTGTATTACAAAAAGTTTTAAGAAGCCCATTATTAGTAGCTGCTACTTTTTTAGCTATTTATTTAATTGTAACATTTGCTGCATTTGATGCAAGCTTTTTAGTATATGCCATTTTATATACATTACTTGCTTATGTAACAGCAGTACTTACATCAGTAATTTGCAAACTAATTGCATGCTTTAGAAGATATTGCTGTGACATGAATTGTAATAATAATTGCCCAAATAACAACAATGGAAATAATAATAGTGGAAATAACAACAATGGCAACAATAACAGTGGTAACAATAATAGTGGAAACAATAATAGCGGAAATAATAATACTGGAAATAATAATAGTGGTAATAACAATAATGGAAATAATAATGGAAATAATGCAAATGGTGGAATTGCTACAATTTCAAGTCTGCCAATTGCAATAAATAATTCAGACCCTTATGGAGTAATAAATTTAAACAATGGTGCAAGTTTACTTGTAACATCAAATAGAAGAAACAATAATTCTAATTGTTGCTGTAGACGTAGATAATATTAAAAATTTACTATATTAACGGTATATGCCCCAAATTATTAAACAAATAAGTTTAATAATTTGGGCTTTTCTTATGTACTATTGCATAGGAAAAATCGAAGATCTTGCTATAAAACAAGTTTGAGTTTTTTATGAACAAAAAATAAATATTTAAAGAGACATAAAACTTGGGAGTGCATATATTACAAACAAATATTACACCAATATTACAATTATATTAAATTTATATTACAAACCAATAATACCATTGTTTTTAGTCGCAAAATGTAGTACAATGAAATAAATTACAATAATATGTAAAATTATAAGGAGGAATAAGCAATGGCAAGAAATCCAATGCAAAGAAAGGCACAAAATTCATTTCTTTTAGGAATATTAATAACATTATTAATTACAGGAGCTATAATTGCTTTCTTAATATTACAATTAACAAAAATGACAAATGAACAAAAGGCAGAAAAAGATAAGCTTAAAACAGCATATGTATTAAGCCAAGATATAAATTCAGGGGATACTGTTTCAGAAGATAAATTACAAGCAATATCAGTAAACTCAGATACCATACCTAATAATGCAATTACAGGAGTAAACTTAAGCACATTATCTAGCATTTTTGATGAAGATGGAAATTTAATAAAAAAGGTAAATGTTATTGCAAAAATCAACTTAAAAAAAGGAACTATTCTTACATCTGATATGATTGCACAAGAAGGCGAAATAGCATCAGATCTTAGAAGAGTAGAATATAATATGTTTGTTTTACCATCTCAAATACAAACAAATAAATATATAGACTTACGTTTAGCATTACCAAATGGACAAGACTTAATAGTAGTATCTCATAAAAAAATAGAAATCCCTAATATAGATGGTGTAGATTCAGAAAATACAGTTTGGATGAATTTGAGCGAAACTGAAATATTAACTGTAAGTTGTGCAATAGTAGAATCATATAAAATAGAAGGATCTAAACTATATCTTACTGAATATGTTGAACCAGGTTTACAAGGTGCTGCAACAGCAACATATTTACCAAATGATGAAACTATTAATTTAATTAATAGAGATCCTAACTGTGTAGATGAAGCTAAACAAGCTATATTCCAAAGAAACAATGATGTAAATCAAAAATCTGCAGTTAGAAATCCAGTAAACAGTGGATTAAACGAAAATGCAGATAAATTAACAGATAATGTTGTTAGCGGAATGGAAGAAGAAATTCAAAGAACACAACAAGAAAGACAAAAATATTTAGAATCTTTAGGTGGCAGTTATTAAAATAATTAGGAGGCATATTTATGCAAACAATAGGTTTTATAGGAGCTTATGATAAAGCAGATTTAATTATATATATTGCAAAAATTTTAACAGCAATGGGAAAAAGTATATTAATTGTAGATTCTACTACTTTACAAAAAGCAAAATATGTAATTCCAAAAATGTCTCCTGCAAAAACATACATTACAAGTTTTGAAGACATAGATATAGCAGTTGGAATTTATAGCTATGATTCACTTAGAGCATATTTAGGAATATCAAAAAGTGAAACTCTTAAATATGACTACATATTTATAGATATTGATTCACCAGAGGCGTTTGAAGCATTTAATATAAAAGAAGCAAACAAAAATTACTTTGTTACAACCTTTGATGCTTACTCTATTAAAAGAGGATTAGAAATATTATCCGGTATTACAGAAGCAATACCAATAAAAAAAGTTTTCTTTTCAAGAGACATGACTAAAGAAGAAGACGATTACTTTAACTATATTACTTTAAAATGTAAAGTAATATGGGATGAAGAAAAAATCTATTTTCCTTTTGAACAAGGCGATTTATCAGTTTTAATGGAAAATGAAAGAACTTCAAAGATAAAATTTAAAAAATTAACAAAAATGTATAAAGAAAGTTTATTATACATTACACAAGAAATTTTAAGTAATCCACAAGAAAATTCAAAACTAATAAAAGTATTTAAACAAATTGAAAAAGGAGTTATATAGAATGGCAATTATTACATTTTATAGTAATGATAAAAAAGAAACCGGTCAAACCATGTCATTAGCTGCAATTGCTACTAGTATGGCAATTGAGCATAACTATAAAATTTTAATAGTATCTACAGCTTTTAATGATTTAAGCTTAGAAAACTGTTTTATGGAATACGAAGACATTAGAAAAACAGGACTAATTACTAATGATAATGGCGTAAATTTATCTGCTGGTGTAGAAGGACTTATTAAAATATTAAATAGTAATAAAGCTACTACTGAAATTGTAAAAAGTTATTCTAAAATAATATTAAAAGACAGATTAGATTTATTATTATCACCAGTTACAAATTCTTTCCAAGAATATGTAAAAATTACACCATATTATATAGACATCCTTCAAAATGCTAATAAATATTATGATATGGTATTTGTAGATGTAAACAAAAAAATGCCACAAAATGATAAAATTTCTATTTTACAAATGTCAAGTATTGTAGTTATGAACTTAGCACAAAGATTAAAAACAGTAAATGATTTTATAGCATTAAGAGAAGCAAATGATTTTTATAAAAAGAAAAATGTAATGCTTGCAGTTGGCAGATATGATAGAGAATCAAAGTATAATAAAAAAAATATTACAAGATATTTAAAAGAAAAAAAATTAATTTCTGTAATACCATATAATACACTATTTTTTGAAGCATGCTCAGAAGGAGAAATTATAGACTTTTTATTAAAAATTAAAAGCATTACAGATAACACAGATGATAACTTTATATTTATGAATGAAATAAAAGATATTATTAATAATATTACTTTTAAATTACAGGAACTACAAATGAAAATTTAATCTGAAAGGAGAAAACTAAAAAGATGATTAACATACTTTTAATTGCAGTTGTATTTTTAGTAGCGGCTTTTCTAGTTTTACAATTTATTAAAAAAAGACAAAATGAGCAAGTTGAAGAAAAAATAGAAGTAGATGATAAAACATATACTTTAGAGCTTATGACAGCTTTTGTTAAGAAAAGATTGGATGAAATTACTAAGATTAATTTATACGATATAGGTCTTTCAGAAGAAGAATTAAAAAGAAGAAAACAAAAAAAGTATGAACTAAAACAAGCTTTAAAGGGCTGTACATATGGAGATGTTAATGATAAAAAATATGTTAAGGAACTTATTTTTGACTTACTATCTCGTGAATATGGTGTAGATGAAACTAATGTATCAAAAGCTATTCCATTTGATATTCCATCACTTTTAACTGCGCAAGATAAATTTGATATTATTATATATATGTATAAAAATGAATTTGGCTATGAGGCAATGGGAGAACTTATTAATAAATACAAACTAGATGAACTTAAATATGTATCTGGGGAATCAAAGCCTTGTTATGTAATTACATCAGAAGAAATAGAACAAATTTATGAAAAAGAAAATTTTGTACTTACATTTGTAGACAAATTAAATGTAGTAGTACAAAGAATTTACCAACATTATAAAGGATATAGCAGTATAGATGAAATTAGGGATATGAACATAGATGGTATATCTGGTGGTGTATCAGGTCTTCCAGAATCTTTCTTAAGCCAAGTAGCACAAACTGAAGGTGACTATTTAGAGCAAATAGTAGAGCATAAAGTACCACGTGCTTGTGACAGTATATGGATAATGTTCCATGGTAAATCAATTCGTTTAGCATTCTTATCATTTGGAACAGAAGCAGAACTTAAAAGAGTATGTCAAAATATATATAAATATAATAACCCAGGACAATTATCAGATACAAATGGTTATAAAATTAATGAAATGAAAGATGGCTCTCGTGTTGTTGTTGTTAGACCAAGTATGTCTGAAACATGGGCATTCTTCGTAAGAAAATTCGACGTAAAACGTGCTACACTTGAACAAATTATTCGTTTTCCAGGTAAAGATGAAGCAATAGATTTATTAAAATATTTAGTAAAAGGTGCAAGAATTATTTCACTTACTGGTGAACAAGGATGCCGGAAAAACAACAATGCTTATGGCTATGATTGAAAATATATATGAAACTATGAACTTACGTATTACAGAAACTGCATTCGAGCTTCACTTAAGAAAAATTTATCCAACAAGAAATATATTATCAATGAGAGAAACAGAAACAGTTTCTGGACAAGACTGTTTGGACGTTCAGAAAAAAACTGATGGTTCTGTTAATATCATAGGTGAGGTTGCAACAGACCCTGTAGCATCTTGGATGATTCAATCTGCACAAGTTGCATCTAAGTTTACACTATTTACTCACCACGCAAAAACATTTCCAGACTTAGTAACAGCTCTTCGTAACTCAATGTTAAGAGCAGGTGTATTTAAAGATGAAAGAACAGCAGAAGAACAAGTTGTACAAGTATTAAACTTTGATATTCACTTAGTGAAAGACTTTAGAGGAAGAAGATACATAGAAAGAGTTACAGAATGTATACCAGTTGAAGAAAAAAATGAATATACATTTGACCATAGAAAAGAAAAAACATTAGAAGGAAAACTAGATAAATTTATGGACAATGCAACAATATTCTTTTCAAAAACAACTAACAGAGAATTATATAAATACAGAAATATATTAGAATATCAAGATGGAAACTATGTACTTACAAATCCAATATCAGAACATAACATTAAAGAAATGAGAAACAACATGGATGATAGTGATGTTCAAGGCTTCGATGAATTTTTACAAAGAAATTGGGGAATTAAGCCACCAAAAAATATAGATGATGTACAAGATATTACAACTAGTACAATGCCAAAAAATGATGTTCCTAAAAAAAGAGGAAGAAAACCAAAGAAAATAGAAGCATAAAGAGAAAGAGGTGATTTAAGATAATGAATGCAGATATGCTAAAATATTTGTTAATAGGTGGAAGTGCATTATTTGCAGTAATATTAGTTGCCTTTTTTATAATAAATAAAAAATTAAGCAGTTCTGAAGTTAGACAAATTAAGAAATTGCAAGTTTCAACTAAAGAAAAATCTTTTTCTTTAGAAGTTTTATACCAAAAATTATATATTATTTATCTTAAAACACCATTTTTAAAAAGATATTTATTAAAAATTAGAAGAAGACTTGCAATTTTAAATGTAGATGATGAATATTTAACAAGGAAACAAGCTTCTAAAATTTTAACAAATACAATTTTAATTATAATACCACTTGCTATTGCAATTATAGTAATAACTCATAAAAATTTATTACTAATGTGTATGCTACTTATTTTTGAATTATTTATGGTTGATACTTTTATAGATGGTATGGTAGATAAACTAGATAATAAATTACTAACAGAACAAATAGAATTTTTTTCAGAAATTAGACATGCTTATCATGAGTTTAACATGGTAGAAGAAGCAATATACCAAGTTGCACAAGATGATGAAAAACCAGAAATGTCTAGACAAGCTGAAAAAATCTATGAAGTATTAATTTCAAATGATCCAGAAGGAGAACTTGAAAAATATTATGATATTGCACCAAATAGTTATTTAAAAGAGTTTGCAGGAATTTCTTATTTAACAAAAGAGTTTGGTGATAGAAAAGTAGATAATTCATCATTATATTTAAAAAACTTAAATAACATTACTCAAGAAATGCAACTAGAAATTTTAAAAAGAGATAAACTAGACTATACTTTCCAAAGTTTATCTGTAATAGCAATATTACCAATGCTTGCAATTGAACCAATTAAAAATTGGGCTGTATCTCAATTTAGTTTTACACAAGATTTTTACAATGGAAAAAATGGTATGATTGTACAAATACTATTATTAATAGTTACCTTTGTTTGCTATATTTTGACTAGAAAATTAAAAGATAATGGCTCAACAGCAATGAATACTAAAAACACAGAAAATCCATGGCAAGAAAAATTATATAAAAATCCAATATTTAAAAAAATTATAGATTTGTTTATACCAAGACAAGGAACAAAAGAATATGTACGTTTAAAAACAAAAATGAAAGAGGCCGCCTCTAAAGATAAATTGGAATGGCTTTACGTTAACAGACTTTTATTATGTATAACAATTTTTATTGTGTCAGTTTTCTTGTTTGGACAATTACATCAAATTGTAATTAACAATGTTTACACAGATCCAACAGTAGATCATAATATAGTAGGGCAAATGCAAGAAAAAGACACTAAAGATGCAATGAAGCTTACTGAATCAGATAATCAATATATACGTTATTATAGAGGTAATACAACTGTAAATCAAGAAGAAATCGAAGAAATAATGAAAAAAGGAAAAATCAATAAAGACTACATAAATAGCAGAGATGGTGAAATAGAAACAGCAGCAGCCAGAGTATTAGGTAAAATTAAAACTGTAAATACAGAAAAAATGCAATGGTTTGAAATTTTACTTGCAATGGTATTTGCAGTTGTAGCATATAATGCTCCAGTTTGGATGTTAATATTCCAGGCCAAAATGAGGCAACTTGAAATGGAAGACGAAGTAATGCAGTTTAACACAATTATTCTAATGTTAATGAAAATAGAAAGAGTAAATGTAGAAATTATTCTAGAATGGTTAGAACGCTATGCAAATATATTTAAAGAACCAATAAGTAAATGTGTAAACAACTATGAAAGTGGACCATGGGAAGCATTAGAACAATTAAAAGAAGATGTTACATTTCAGCCTTTAATTAGAATTGTTGAAAGTTTACAAGCAGCAGTAGAAAAAATACCAATTGCAGATGCATTTGATGAATTAGATACAGAAAGAGATTACTATCAAGAAAAAAGAAAAGAATCTAACGAAAGATTAATTTCAAGAAAGGGCAGAATAGGAAAACTAATAGGATTTGCTCCAATGGTAATACTATTTGTGGGTTATTTAATTGTACCATTAGTATTTGTTGGTTTAACAAGCATGACAGAATCACTTAATAGTATGAGCACTATGTAATAACTTTTGGGAAAGGATTAAATATTATGGAAAATGCATCAAAAGCTTTAATTATGGCTGGATCTGTTTTGTTAGCATTGTTAATTATAGGGTTATTGGTACTTATGTTTAATTCATTAGGTAACTTTAAAACTGGAGAAAATAATAATAGAAATGCAATAAAATTAGCAGAATATAATAAACAAATTTTAAAATATAACCGTGATCTTTATGGATCAGAGCTTGTATCTTTGGCAAATTTAATTGAAGATTATAATATAAGAGAAGTAGATTTAAAAGGCTATGAGCCTATTGATATAAAAATATATACTAATAATTTAGATGGATTTAAAAATTTATATACTAATGTAAAAGACTTAATAGATGACTATAATTTTATAGAAAATAAATTAAATGGATATAAAGAAGTAGCAATTGTAGCTGGAATTAATGTAGGAAAAAGTGTACAAGATTGGTATGGTATGACAGATTTACAGCAAGATGCATATTTGCAAAATTTACAAGTAACAAAAAGATTAACTTTAAACAATATATATCAAATTAAAACCAAAATGGATACTGATAAAGAAGATTATTCAAATTATAGAGCTATATTAAATACTTTTAAAAATAGAAAGTTTGAACCTACTATATTTGATGACAGTACAGGTAGAGTCACTAGAATAGAATTTAAATTAAAATAGATAAGAAAGGGGCTATATATGGAAAATGCATCAAAAGCCTTATTAATGGCAGCTGGCGTATTAGTTGGTGTTTTAATAATTTCTATAGGTGTATATTTATTTTCTACATATGCTGAATATAGCTCAGATACTTATAAAAAAATGGAAGCTACACAAATTGACCAATTTAATACACAATTTTTAAAATATTATAGAGATTTTAATGATGTAGAAGGTCCTATTTTATGCACAGCACATGATATTGTTAGTTTAGCAAATCTAGCACAAGAAAATAATAAAAAACTAGAAATAGATGATTTAACTAAATATGATATTAATACTAGATATATTCAAATAGATGTAGATAAAAAAATTGGAAATACTAAACTAAATAATCTAGAATGGGAAAGCAATAATGACCTAAAGCTTAAATTTTTGCAAACTTCAACTGGATATTATATTTGCAAAACAAATCCAATAATAAGCAATATTACAAAAAGAGTTTGCTATATGCAATTTATAGAATATAATCCATAAATTTCTAAATGAAAATAATTGCATATTTACGTTTATAATGTTATAATAAAGGAAGAAAGAGCAAATGAAAAAAACATTTGTCATAATTTTAATTATTTTATTAATTTTACTTGCTATTACTAGTTATTATGTATATAATACTAAAAGATTATTAAATTTGGCAGAAAATTACAATAAGTTTTATGAAGACTATTCTAAAAAAGAAATATCAGCAGCTAATTTAATTAGTATTATTAACAAAGCAATAGACGATAACGAAAAAAATGGAATTTCAAAAAAGCCAAATAGCATTTATTATGAAGAAAATAATGAAAATTCTATAAAAATAACAGTTGGTTTTTCAGAAGAATATAATAATGTTCCTATGGAAAACATATCACAGCAGGGGATAGAAACATTTATGAAAGTATATCAAACTGCAATATTTAAATGTACAAATATACAATACCATAAAGAAACAAAACGTGTTAAATATTTGCACTTTGAATATATAAAAAATTGATTTTATTATTAGAGAAATCTAATTTAAAATAAATAAAAAAATACAAAAGTTAAATTTAAAGGAGGAACTTTTTATGGAGAACGCATCAAAAGCACTTATTATAGCAGGTGCTATCTTATTATCAATTCTAATTATAGGTTTAGGTATGTTTATATACCAAAAAGCTGCAGAAGGATTCGATATAAAGCAGTTTGATGCAACAAAAGCACAAACATATAATAACAAATTTTTAAATTATGAAGGAATTCAAACTGGAGCCCAAGCAAGACAATTATGCAATTTAGTTATACAACACAACTTAACAGTTGCAAAAAGTGATTATACTCTTTACGTACAAGTATTAGATGACAATGGAACAATAAATAATTCTAATGACGCTAGTGCTACAAGTACAGCAGCAACCATGAATACAACAGTAACTACTGCAAGAAATGCTATAAAAGCAGGAAAAAATTACGAGGTTACTTTTGGATATGATGCAAATACAGGATACATAGTAGAAGTTAAAATTGATGAACAATAGATTCATAAGAGGTATTTTATGGAGAATGCTACAGATGCTTTATATATAGGGTTTGCTGTTTTGGTATTTGTTTTAGCCTTAACTATTTCTATAACAATGTTTACTCAGCTAAATAGAGTTTCTAGTATAGTTATTTCATCTACAGATATTACTAATTTTTATGAGTATGAAGGCTCAGATGCAAATAAAACAAGCAGAATTGTAGGCCTAGAAACAATAATACCAACCTTATATAAATATTATAAGGAAAACTATACTGTAATATTTATAGATTCTACTGGAAAGCCTTTACATCTATATAATAGTATATCTAATAGAGATTTATGGGGAAATGGAATAAATTCAGCAACAGGAAAAAATCCTAATATAGGTAATATAGGAAAATATTATACAGAAAATAAAAATTTATATGAGCAGTACGATAATTATCCAGTATGTGCATTTGATTATGATGAGGAAATAATACGCCATGAACCATGGATTGGAAATTCAGAAGACTATAAAAGAAATATAGATGCTTTTTTAAATGGTGGCATTTTTAGTTATTCAAGTAATCCTGGTCAAATTGCATATAATTATACTACTGAAATAGGAAATGGCGGTTTTATTGGCCAATATGGATGCTATAAATTTAAAGAAATGATTGGAGAATATACATATAATATAAGCAGTACAAATGACAATGAATTATTAAAAAATAGAAAAAAAAGAGTAATTATATATCAAATAAATCAATAAAAAAGGAGTAAAAATATGGGAGATAGTTTAATTACAATTGTTGCAATAGGCTTAGCTGCTGTTTTAATGTTTGTATTTCCACTTATGTCATTGTCAGAAAGAACAGATGATATTTCAGAGCTTATAGTTCAATCAGCTACAGATGAGTTTGTTGATGATATTAGAACAACAGGAAAAGTAACTTTAGACGATTATGAAAAATATGTACAAACAATTTCTTCAACAGGAAATTCATTTGAAACAGAAATGGTAATTCATCAATTAGATGAAAACCCAGGTGTAAAAGTTTCACAAGCAGAAATGACTAAAATTGGAGAAAACGTATATTACGATATGTATACCAGTCAAGTACAAGAAGAATTAAATAAAAATGGTAGAATTAAGTTAAAAGAAGGAGACATGATTACTGTTACAGTTAAAAATACAAATCAAACAATTGCACAATTATTAAGAAACTTTTTCTATCAAATTTCAGGAGATGACTCATATCAAATAGCAGTAAAGAAAAATGCTATAATTACTGTAAATGGAAGTAATTAAATATTAAAGGCGAGTAGCCTTTGGGATTTTTACAAAAATCCCTATAATGTAAAAAAGTAGGGGTGGTGAACCACCCCTTTTTGTATATATAAAATACTAAAGAGAGAGGAGAAATTCGTATAAAACCATATACGAAAAAATAACATGAAAATACAATACATTGCAGTTATTTTTATAATAATTATATTACCCATTGCTATGACAATGTCTTATTATATTGGCTCACAAATAGATACTATTAAATTACAATCAGAATATAATGCAAAATTAATAGATGCTACTTATGATTCAATGAATGCATTTCAAATTAACACTGTTAATAACCGTTACTCTAGTGTTGCTAATTCTAAAATAAGAGATATAGAAGCTGCTGCTTCTGCATTTTATACATCTTTATCTGATAGTGAAGAAATAGCAAAACAAGATTTAAGAGAATATGTTCCAGCTTTAGTATTTACATTATATGATGGATATTATATTTATAGTAAATATGAAAATGTATATGGTGGTAATACAGCTATAGGTAGACCTGAACTAGATAGCACTACACTAAAAGGTGAAGAATATGAAAATGAAGGCCTAAAACCATATATATATTATTCATGTAGATTTCAAAAAGGTCAAAAAGATTTTGTTGTTAACTTTACTTTAGATAATGCAATTACTATTTATGGAGATATTGGAGAAGGCTACAAAACTTATTCTGGATATTTAATAAACCCAAATAGTGTAACAAATCTTAACTACAATGAAAATGGTAGTCCATTATCTTGGAGCTTAACTTATGATAAAGTAAATATAGGATATGAATTACTAACTGAGCATTTACTTTTTGAAGATAGTAGTCAAAATGACTATGATTATTTAGTATATAATGGACAAAAAATTTACTATGATACAGGTGTAGCAAGTGGAGGAAATAAAACACCATATTTTTATTATCAAAATTATTCAAAAGAATATATAACAAGAACAGAAGCAAATAGTACTTTAATAGAATATTTGCAAAACAGAACAAGAAATAATCATTTATATAGTACAAGCAGTTTTGAGTATTACCAAAAAGCACAAGACTTTAGTAGAAAAATAGGAAGTTTAATAGGAAATATTACTCAGGCTGATGCAATAAATCAAGAAGGAAATCCAATGCAGTTTTCTGTAAACACTGGAACTGATAAAATCTTTTTAGCAAATTCAAACAATGACCCATTACTTTCAGGCTCAACCTTTAATGAAATTCGTATGCAAGTAATTAGAAAATCTATTGAAACTAATTTAACAACTGCCATTGCACAATATAGCATGTTTAACAATAGTTTTTATGAGTTTCGTCTACCAGTATTAACAGAAGAAGATTGGAGCAAAGTAACAAATCAAGTATCATTAATTTCATTTTTACAAGGTATATCAATTGGACACAAATATTATAATAATTATTGTGTTATTACAAATGATAAAAATGAAGAAATAGTTAATGAAGAAAACATTTATATAATTACAAAAAATTCTCAAAGACAAAGAGAATATCATTTGCCAGGATGCAAAGAACTTGCAAAACCACAAACTGAAACTGGTCTTCAAATTGTAGATGTAGCATATTCTAATTTAAGCTTCTTAAGGCAAACAGTTAGAATATCAGAAGGAAATTATTTATACTTTTACCCACAAACAAGAAATAACCAAACAATTACATCATGTTATCATTGTATGGTAAATGCTACAGATGTATATCCTGCTGACCAAATAATTGAAGGAAAAACAATAGAAAAGGATAATAATTGGAATGATGTTGTAAAAGCAGATGCAACTAAATCAGGAAGTGTAGATAAGAGATTAAAAGAAATAAGAGAATACTATATAAGAGCATTAGGAAGAGAAAGATATGATTTATATAGTACTAATATAGGCAGATTTTCAATGTAATTTTTTAAATTTAAATTGTTTAAAAATTTTAAAGCTGGTTATCCTATTAAAAAGGAGAACCAGCAATGAAAAAATTTAAAAATATAATTATAATATTTTCCCTATTAATTTTATATATTTATGTTTGTAATATTACGTTTTTACCCAGTAGTTATATCATAATGCAGGGTGAAAGCGTAAATATAAATACAATATTAGGATTAAATTTGCAAGAAAAAAGAGATTTATATACATTACAAACAGTAAGTAATGTAAATCAAAAACCAATAAATGAAATAGGGAAAATTGATTTTAACTTAAGTTTATTTAATTTATTTTCTGTAAAAGATATTAGTGTAAATGTTATTCCCAAAACAACTGTTGTGCCAATAGGAAAAGCAATAGGAATGAAACTATATACAGATGGTGTTTTAGTAGTAGGAATGTCAGAAATAGATGGAAAAAAACCATATGAAAACTCTGGAATTAAAGAAGGAGATAGAATAATACAAATTAATCAAAAAGAAATTGATACAACAGAAGACTTAATGAAAGTTGTAAATACTTCAAATGGCAATAGCCTTTCTATTAAATATATAAGAGATGAAACAACAATTACTACTAGTATAACACCAATAAAAAACGAAAACAACGAATATAAATTAGGATTATGGGTAAGAGATGCAGCAGCAGGGGTTGGAACACTTACATTTTATGAACCATCAACTAATATGTTTGGAACACTAGGACATGGAATATTAGATGTAGATACATCTGAATTAATAAAAATTGAAAACGGAGAACTTGTAACTACTAATATTTTATCTGTTGAAAAAGGGCAAAAGGGTAGTCCTGGTGAAATTAGAGGAACAATAGAATCAGGTTATACTATTGGAGAAATTTCAAAAAATACAGAATTTGGAGTTTTTGGTTTATTAAATAAACCATCATATTTAAATATTTCAAATGAAAAGGCTATGGATGTTTGCCTAAGAGAAGAAATAAAATTGGGAAAAGCACAAATTATTTGTGAATTAGAAAATGGAAAAAGAGAGTATTATGATATAGAAATACAAAAAATTTATACAAATAATAATCAAGACAATAAAAGCATGCTAATAAAAGTTACAGACGATGAATTAATAGAAAAAACAGGTGGTATTATACAGGGAATGAGTGGTGCACCAATTATACAAAATGGAAAATTTGTAGGTGCAGTAACACATGTATTAGTAAATGACCCAACTCTTGGTTATGGGGTATTTGCAGACATAATGCTAAAACAAATGAGAGAAGTTAATTAAAAAAAATAGAATTGTTTGCTTGGCAAACAATTCTATTTTTTTAATTATTAGTTACAAGCATAGGACCAATATTTGTAACCGTACCTGCACCAAGAGTAAGTACAATATCATCTTTAATAGTATGCTCTTTTAAATATTTTGCAACTTCATTAAAATCAGATATATACATAGCTTTATTAGCCTTATATGAATTAATTTTGTTTACTAAATCTAAAGCAGAAATTCCATATATATTATCTTCTCTAGCAGCATAAATATCTGTAACAATAACATGGTCAAATTCAGTTAAAGCCTTAGCAAAATCTTCTAATAAAGTTTTAGTTCTACTATAAGTATGTGGCTGAAAAACAACCCAATTTTGCCTATATTGTTTTTGCTTTAAAGCATTACATGTTGCTAAAATTTCCGTTGGATGATGTCCATAATCATCATAAACACTAACACCTGAATTAAAAGAACCAACATATTCAAATCTTCTATGCGCACCAGTAAATTTTAGTAATCCATTTTTTATATCTTCTTTTTCAATACCATATTCGTGGCAAAGAGCAATACAAGCTAAAGCATTTAGTACATTATGTTTTCCTGGAATAGAAAGTTCAATAGTTTTATAAAAATAATTATTATAATAAACATCAAACATTGCAAAACCATTTTTATTAAATGTAATATTTCTAGCAACAAAATTTGCATTATTGTTTTCAATACCAAAAGTTACAGTTTTACATTTTGAATCTTTTGCAATTTTTACACAATTAGGATCATCACCATTAATAACAAGCAAACCATCTTCAGGAAGTAAATTAATATAACGATGAAAAGATGCCACTATATTATCAAAAGTCTCAAAATAATCTAAATGGTCATTATCAATATTTAAAATAACTTCTGCTTTAGGAAATAGTTTTAAATAACTTTCTACATATTCACAAGCTTCAATAATAAAATATTCACTACTTCCAACACGGTAATTTCCATTAATAGCTTTTAAATAAGCACCAACTTGAATAGAAGGGTCTTTATGTGCTTCTAAAAAGCACATTGTAACCATAGAAGTAGTAGTAGTTTTTCCATGTGTTCCAGAAATACAAATACTATTACGAAAAGCTTTAGTAATTTTTCCTAAAAAAGTACCTCTATCAATAGTAGGAATATTTAATTCTTTTGCCTTTAATAGCTCCGGGTCATCTGGTCTAATGGCAGCAGTATAAATAACTACATCAGCTTTTACAACATTTATAAAATCATGACCAATAACAACAGGTATTCCATTTTTCCTTAATCTTTCTGTAACTTCAGAAGAGGTAGAGTCAGATCCTGTAACATTAAAACCCCAGAATTTTAAAATTTCTGCAATGCCACTCATGCTAATTCCACCTATGCCTATCATATGTATATTTTTATATTGTTCTAATTCCATTATATTAGCCAAAAAAAGCACTTCCTTTATATATATTTTCATAACCGTAAAATATTATATACTCTTTATTAGCAATTTTCAATATATTTACATTTTTTCTTTAGTTTTTCAAAGGCTATTTAATATTATGTTTAAAATATGATATATAATATTAACAAAATATAAAAATGTGAATAATAATATAAAATTTATAATTACAATTCACATATATGCCTTTTAAAACCACAAAAAATAAAGTCAATTCCTAATAATTATTAATTTAAATTGAATATGTTAAAAAATAAATAAAATTTGTAAAATAAAGAAGGAAAAAATAAAAACATGGCGAATAATATAAATGTACATATTATTTATGTACAAATTTTACGCGGAAGGTGGTACACAAAATGCAAATTACAGATGTACGTTTAAGAAAAGTAAATTCAGAAAACAGAATGAAAGCTGTTGCTTCTGTGACATTTGATAACGAATTTGTTGTTCATGACATTAAAGTTATTGAAAGTCAAAATGGATTATTCATTGCTATGCCAAGCAGAAAAACTCCAAACGGAGAATTCAAGGATATAGCTCATCCAATTAATGCTGAAACTAGAGAGAAGATTCAAAAAGCTATATTAGAAGCTTATGAAGCTCCTGAAACTGAGGAAACTACAGATACAGAATCAGCAGAATAATAAATAATTAAGTAAATCAAAAGAGAAACTTTTAAAGTTTCTCTTTTTTCTAGTATTTACAAAGTAAAGGTTTTATTTATAGAGAGAGTATCGGAAAGTTTGTGTAAACTTTAGACTTCTTATGATAAATTTTAAAAAATTTTGATAATCGAATTGACAA
>CANQPV010000016.1 GCA_947625825.1 uncultured Clostridia bacterium
TTTTAAATTTTGATTTTCTTTTTAGCATTTAAAAACAACAAAAAGACAGGCTATTTTTATTTTTAAATAGTCTGCCTTTTTCACTACAAATAAAGGCTTTTTTGCCTTCTTTTACTTCTATAAACTTACTTGTGTGTGTGTGTGTGTGTGTGTGTGTACAGCCTCAACGGTTTGCTGTTTTATCATTTCAGTTTTCTCCTTTTTCTTTTGTTTTATCTTGTTACATAATTAAATTTAAACATACTTTTTGGCTTTTGTAAAGTTTTTTTATACAATTGTAATATTTGTAATATAAATGTAATATTGGATGTTACTATTCAGTTACAATTCATAGCCATTTTTAAAATAAAAAAATACCCTGTTAGGGTATTAATGGTAGCGACGGTTGGACTCGAACCTACGACCTACCGGGTATGAACCGGTTGCTCTAGCCAACTGAGCTACGTCGCCATATATTTAAGACGTTTTCTATTATATTATCTGTTTTTAGTTTTGTCAAGATAATTTAATAGAAAACTATAAAAGTTAAAGAAAAAAGCTAAGTAATTAGCTTTTTATCTTTAAATATATTCTTATTTTTCTATTTCATTATCTTGCTCTTTACTTGGTTTTTCTTGCGCTGCTTTAACTGCGGCTTTAGTATCAATTGTAGCAGTTGGTATATCTAATTTATTTGACTTACCACCTTTACCTGCTTTATTACTTGTAGAACTTAAGTTTTGCTCTAACTTTTCTACTCTTTCTAATGAAGCTTTTAATTCTTCTGTTTCAGGGCCATAACTTGTTGCAGTTTCGCTTTCATCAGGACAATCAACTCCTAAAGTTACATTCCAAAAATGACTTAAACTTTTAACTAAATTCATATATACTTCTTAAAATAAATTTTAAGAATTTTCACCTCCATAGGTTTTTTTCTTAAATACTATTTTATTATACCACGCTTTATTAGAAAAATCAAGCCTTTTTAGCTAATTCATGTAATCTTTTAGCTTCTTGCTTCTGCTTGGGTGTCTTAGTTTTCTTAATGCTTTTGCTTCTATTTGCCTAATTCTTTCACGTGTTACCATAAATTCTCTGCCAACTTCTTCTAGCGTTCTTGCTTTTCCATCTTCTAAACCAAATCTTAATTTTAATACTTTTGCTTCTCTTGAAGTTAGTGTTCCCATAACTTCTTCTAATTGTTCACGTAGTAATGTATATGCTGCTGAATCTTGTGGTGCAGGGCTATCATCATCTTGTATAAAATCTCCTAAGTGGCTATCGTCTTCTTCGCCTATAGGTGTTTCTAGTGATACTGGATCTTGTGCTATTTTTTGAATTTCTGCTACTTTTTCTACTGGAATTTCCATTTCTTTTGCAATTTCTTCTGGTGTTGGTTCACGTCCATTTTGTTGTAATAAATGTCTTGATGTTCTAATTAATTTGTTAATAGTTTCTACCATGTGAACAGGAATACGTATTGTTCTTGCTTGATCTGCAATAGCTCTAGTAATAGCTTGTCTTATCCACCATGTTGCATAAGTACTAAATTTGTAGCCTTTTGTATAATCAAATTTTTCAACTGCTTTAATTAAGCCCATATTGCCTTCCTGGATTAAGTCTAAAAAAAGCATTCCTCTACCAACATATTTTTTTGCAATACTAACTACTAATCTTAAGTTAGATTCTGTTAGTTTTTGCTTAGCATATTCGTCTCCAGCTAGAATTTTTTTTGCTAATTCTAATTCTTGTTCATAGCTTAAAAGTGAAATTTTTCCTATTTCTCTTAAATACATTCTAACAGGATCATCTATGCTAACGCCTTCTATATTATTTAAGTCTATTTCTTCTAATTTAATATCTTCAACATCTTGTAAATCTTCTAAGTCTGGCTCTGCATCCATGTCATCATCATCTTTTAAAATGTTTACGCCTAAATCTTCAAATGCATCAAATACTCTATCTATTTGGTCTGGATTTGTGTCTTCTAATTCTGTAGCTAATTCTTCATAAGTTATTTTTCCATTTTCTTTTGCCATTTTTAAAATGTTTTCTACTTTTTCTTTGCTAACATCATCTACACTTTTAGATTTTTCAGTTTTTGCTACTTCTTCCTCTTTTGCTTCTTTTTTCTCTTTTACTTCTTCTTTTTTGCTTTCTTTACTACCTTTTAGAGTTTTTACTTTTTTAGAATTTTCTTCTTTTTTTGCCTCAGTTTTAATTTCTTCGCTTGCTTTTTCTTCTTTTAATTTTTTAGGTTTAGCTTTTTCATTTTTACTAGTTTCTTTTTTGCTTTGTTCCTTTGAAGCATTTGCTACTTCTTTATTTTTAGATGTTGCTACTTTTGCTTTACTATTTTTTTCTTTTTTAATTTCTTCATCTTTCTTTTTGTCTTTAACTAGCTTGTCTTCTTGTACCTTTTTCATTTTATATGAAACCTCCTACTTAATTTTTGCTAATTTTAAAGTAATGTCATTTAACTCATTTTCTATTATTTTTATCTCTTGGGTAGATAAATTTGATTCATCTTGCAATTTTTTTAAAATTTCATCTCTTTTATGTAATAATTTTTCTTTTTCGTAAATAGTAATTAAATCATCAGTTGCTTTATTTATGTCTGTAATTTCAAAATCGTCTGCCATAATTTCTGTAATATGACTAACCATTTTTTCATCTTCAAACCAATTTAATATGTTATTAGTATTAATATTACCTTTTTCTAGTTCTTCATACAATTTTTTTAAAATTTCTTTATTTAATTCGTTTTTAAAGTCGTTAATGTCAACTGCTTGTTTTATTTTTTCATAAGTTCTTTCTGGTTCATTTATAAGCAAATAAATTACCATGTTTTCTCTTTTTAGTATTTCTGGCTTAATTTCAGTTTTAGCAGTTTCAGTTGGTTTTTCCATAGTAACTACTTTTTTTTCTAATTTTTTGCTTCCGGCATTTGATTTAAACATTAATTTATTTACTTCTGCAACAATAGCTTCTTTGGAAATTTTATATTCTCTTGATAGTTTATCAATGTATATTTCTCTTTCCATTTGATTTGCTATTTTTGCTAGAATTTTAGCCATTTCATTTAAAAACTTAATTTTGTCATTTACATTTTCTATATTTAATTCCTTTTTTAGAACTTTAACTTTAAATTCTACTAAAGAAATGGAATTATCTACACATTTTTGAAATCTTTCTGGGCCATATTTTATAACATATTCATCTGGATCTTTTGCTCCTTCTATTTGTAAAACTCTAATATCGCATCCTAAATTTTGCAAAATATCCATTCCTCTTAAAATGGCAGCTTGTCCAGCACCGTCTGCATCATAACCTAAAATAACTTGCTGACTACTTCTTCTAAGTAGTCTGCCCTGTGCTTCTGTCATAGCAGTTCCAAGAGATGCTACAACATTAGTAATTCCTCTTTGGTAAAGAGAAATTGCGTCCATGTAACCTTCTACAATAATTATTTTTTTTGTGTCATATTTTTTTGCTACATTCAGTCCAAATAGATTTCTTCCTTTGCTATATACAATGTTTTCTGGCGAGTTTATATACTTTGGCTTGCTGTCATCTAACACTCTGCCACCGAAAGCAATAACTCTTTCTCTAACATCTTGAATAGGAAACATTAGCCTTTTTCTGAAGCTATCTATATATTTGCCATCTTGAGATTTTCTAATTAGGCTAGATGCTAACATTTCTTCTTCTTTAAATCCTTTTTGTTTTAACATTTGATATAGTTCATCATAGTTTCCAGAATAGCCTATTAAAAAGGCCTTTAAAGTACGATTATCTAGTTTTCTTTTTTTAATATATTCTTGTGCTGTTTTTGATGTTGGCTTATATAAATTTTCGTGGTAAAATTCAGCGGCAAGTTTGTTAATTTCATATACTTTTGATTTTAAGTATGCAGTTTTGTCATCTTCATAATTATCTAAAGCAGGAAGTTCTATATTAGCTCTATTTGCTAATAATTCTAAAGTATCTTTAAAGTCTAATCCTTCTATTTTGCTAACAAAGTGTATAACATTTCCGCCTGCGCCGCAACCAAAGCAATGAAATATTTGCTTATCTGGTGAAACAGAAAAAGAAGGAGATTTTTCTTTATGAAATGGACATAATCCGAAGAAATTTCTCCCACTTCTTTTTAGTGTAATATAAGTAGATATTACATCTACAATATCATTATTAGACCTAATTTCTTCAATTAACTCTTCACTGTATCTTGCCAATTTACAATTACCTTCCTATATAATATATATTATTCGACATAAAGTGTATAAATCCTTCTGTACAATATGACAAATAATTTTGAATCATGTAAAAAGTACACTTAAAATGTTGTTTTAAAACATTTTAGTGTACTTTAATTTTTTATGTATTTTAAATTAGTTCTCATCAAATGGAATAAATTTATTTACTACATTTGTGTTTAAATCTATTTGATCATGTGGTGCTTTGTATTCATCAAATGATACGTTTATTTTGTTATCTATTAATGCTTCTACTTCATCTTGTGTAGCATGTTCTGCTAAAACAAGTTCACTTACTAAAATTTGTTTTGCATTTGAAAGCATTTTCTTTTCACCTGTAGATAAGCCTTTTTCTTTTTGCTTAAAGCTTAAGTTTCTAACAACATCTGCAACTTCATAAATGCTTCCGCTTTTCATTTTTTCCATATTATCTCTATATCTTTTATTCCAATTTTGAGACATTTCTGTTTCATCTTCGCCTAAAATTGAAATTACTTTTTCAGCTTCTTCTTTACCTATTACGTTTCTAACGCCAATTTGTTCTGCTTTGCTTGTTGGAACCATAACTTTAACTTCACCTGGCATTTTAATAACGTAATAAGCTTGACTTTCTCCTAAAATGTTTTTTTCTTCTATGCTATCTATTGTACCGGCCCCATGCATTGGGTATACAATTTTATCTCCTACATTAAACATGTAAATTCTCCCTCCTATGTTTGCAAACTATTTAATTACAATTAGTTAAGAAAGGTTTTTAGGCTCTTCTTCAAACACAATTCTATTATACTACAAAAAATGGCAAAAGTCAAAACTTTTACCATTTTTTTCTTAGATTTTTTGTTAAATTTTTCTAATATAATTTTAGTATTCATAGTGTAAAATCGCTTAGGGTTGCTTACATTCTAGCGTTTTTTTATTTGTTAGTAGAACCAAAGCCTCCTAATCTTTCTCCTTCTGCTGAATCATTATCTACTATATAATATTTTTGGAAAATTGCTTGTCCTATACATTCACCTTTTTTTATTTCTACTGGTTCTGATTTTATATTATAAAATGCAAACATAAAATGTCCATCATTATCTGAATTTTCGTAGTAATCTGCATCTATAATTCCTACGCTATTTGCCATAACTAAACCTTTTTTCTTTGGGTTTGAACTTCTATTGCATAGCATTAAGTATTCTCCTTCTGGCATATATGCTTTTAAACCAGTTTTTATTAATGTTGGAGCCTGACCTTTTTCAAATGCTGGAACTACGCAATCTTCTGCTGCTTCTACATCATAACCTGCAGAATATTTTGTTTTACGAACTGGCAAATTAATATTACTATTTTCAAATCCTTTTGCTATTTCAAAACCTCTTACTCTTTCCATGTTTATACTTCCTTATTTTTATATTTAGGTTTTTAAAGGCTACCCATAAACCATTTTTATTATATTATAACTTTTGACAAAAGTCATCCTTTTTTCACATTTTTTTATATAAAACATAAAATATTATTAAGTTACATTTTAAAATACAGTTATAATTTACAGCCTTAAAATTATCCGCCACGTCGCTTGCGTTTAATATATGTTTTTTCTAGGGCTAAAGCACGAAAAACATATATTAAACCGCTGTGGCTACTCTAAATTTTATAATTAACTATGAATTTTAACGAAATACAATGGAGGACTAAGATGATATCTACTTTAAATAAATTAAGTTTAAATACAACAGCTAAAATAGAAAGTTTAAATTGCACAGGCTCTATTCACAGAAGATTGCTAGATTTAGGTTTAGTAAAAGGTACAAAAATAACACCTGTTTTAATTAGCCCTAGTGGTGATCCTACTGCTTATGAAATTCGTGGAAGCGTTATTGCCCTAAGAGAAGAGGACAGCAAATGCATAAAAATATTTATATAATGATTCCACTTTTTTAGATAAAATTTTCTTAATATAAAATCTTAAGTCCCATGTCTAAAAAGCATGCTCATATGCATATAATTATAACTAAAGAGGTGATGTTATGGGACTTACTGCAGCTTCTACTGGCGCGCAAGTAAATGAAAAAGATATTTTTGAAAAAGCAATTCGGTTGTGATTATACCATTGCCATTGCTGGAAACCCTAATGTTGGAAAATCTACTATTTTTAATGGTTTAACTGGAATGCATCAACATACGGGTAACTGGCCACGGTAAAACTGTTGCTAATGCAAGTGGAATTTGCAATTTTCAAAATAAAAAATTTTTGTTAGTTGATATTCCTGGTACATATTCGTTAATGTCCCATTCAGAAGAAGAAGAAATTGCAAGAGATTATATTTGTTTTGGAAACCCAGATGCTACTGTTGTTATAGTTGATGCTACATGTTTAGAAAGAAATTTAAACTTAGTTTATCAAGTTATGGAAATTACACCTAACATAGTGCTTTGCGTTAATTTGTTAGATGAAGCTAAAAGAAAAGGAATTCACATTAATTTTGAACTTTTAGAAGAAAAGCTTGGAATTCCTGTAGTAGGAACCATTGCAAGAAAAGAAAAAACATTAAAAAAACTTATGCAAAAAGTACATGATGTAGCAGCCGGAATTATAACTCCAAAGCCTAAAATTGTTAATTATTTAAACGGTATTGAAGAATGTATTTCAATTTTAGAGCCACTTATTTTAGAAAAAATTTCTACTGAAAAAGCATATTTAGCAAGATGGATTTCTTTAAAATTAATTGATGGAGATGAAAAAATATTATTCTCTATTAATAAAAATTTAAAATATTCTTTTACAGAAGATTCTGAAATTTCATTAAAAATAATTCAGGTAAAAGCTAAACTTTCTAATGAGAATATTCAAGGTGTAGAAAATTTTAGAGATAAAATTGTATCTACCATTATTTTTTCTGCTGAAAGTTTGGCAAAAGAAGTGTGCTCTTTTGATAACAAGTCTTACAATGATAGAGATAGGAAAATAGATAAAATATTAACATCTAAAAAATATGGAATTCCAATTATGATACTTTTTTTAGGAATAATTTTTTGGATTACAATAGTTGGCGCAAATTATCCTTCTAAGGCTTTATCTAGCTTATTTGCATGGTTAGGAGAAAAAATTTTATGGTGCTTAAATGCTATTCATTCTCCAATGTGGCTTACAAGTGTATTAGTTGATGGAATTTATACAACTCTTACTTGGGTAATTAGCGTAATGCTTCCACCTATGGCAATTTTCTTTCCAATGTTTACTTTATTAGAAGATTTAGGGTATTTGCCTAGAATTTCTTTTAACTTAGACAAATATTTTAGAAAAGCTTGTACATCTGGTAAACAGGCATTAACTATGTGTATGGGTTTTGGTTGTAATGCAGCCGGTGTAGTTGGATGTAGAATTATAGATTCTCCAAGAGAAAAATTAATTGCAATACTTACAAATGCTTTTGTACCATGTAATGGCAGATTTCCTTTTTTAATTACTATAAGTACAATTTTTATTGGGTCTGCTGTTGCTAGTGGTTTTTCCGCTTCTATTATTTCTACATTAGTAGTATTGGCAGTTATTTTGCTTGGTATTTGCCTAACTTTACTTATTTCTAGATTCTTATCTAAAACTATTTTAAAAGGTGTTCCTTCTTCATTTATGTTGGAGCTTCCACCTTATAGAAAGCCACAAATTGGGAAGATTTTGGTTCGTTCAATTTTTGATAGAACTTTATTTGTTTTAGCAAGAGCTGTATCTGTTGCTGCACCTGCAGGACTTATTATTTGGCTTTTTGCAAATGTTAATATAGGAAATATTAGTCTTCTTACTTATATAGCAAACTTTTTAAATCCTTTTGCTAAATTAATGGGTCTAGATGGCTATATTTTAACTGCTTTTATTTTAGGTTTTCCTGCTAATGAAATTGTGCTTCCTATTATTCTAATGAGTTATATGCAAAAGGGAGTTTTAGTAGATTTAGAAGATACTTTTCAAATTGGCCAGATTTTAATTCAAAATGGCTGGACTTTGCTTACTGCTATAAATGTAATGATATTTACTTTACTACATTTCCCTTGTAGTACTACTTTAATGACAATAAAAAAAGAAGCTGGTTCATGGAAATGGGTTTTCCTTTCATTTATGCTTCCTACTGTGTGTGGAATTGTGCTTTGTATGCTAACTACTGGCATTTGGAATTTGGTAAGTTTGGTTTTATAACTGGCATCTTATTTGTACCATTAGTTGTTATATTAAGAAAACTAGACAAAAAAGAACACATCTCTGTCTGGCCAATAGAGATGTATTCTTAACGTTAATTATTTCAATTTAATAACTGCAATTTCTGGTCTATTAAATAGTCTTATTCCAATAGGGTAATTTCCTAAACCGCTTGATACAAAGAGATAAGAATCATTTCTTTTATATAACCCCTTTACACATTTTACGTCTAAATCATTTATATCATTTCTTATTTCTGGAAACCATATTCCTCTGTTTATTACTGCTCCTATAAATGGTAATCTAATTTCTCCTCCGTGGGTGTCTCCAGATAATGATAAGTCCATACCAAATTCTTCAAATTTTTCAAAATTAGAAATATGAGCTAATAATATGTTATACTCTTCTTTATTAATTTCAAATTCATTTTTTAAGTTAAAAGTTGGAGAATAATACTGATTTGTTATTCCATATAAATTAAGTTTTGTATTATTTATAGTAATTTCTTCTTTTTTGTAATCTAAAACATTAACTCCATTTTGCTCTAGCATATCCATAAAGCCATCACTACTATCGTGTTCACCATTTACAAAATATACTTTATATTTTTTTGCAAGTTCTGTAAGAAGATTAAAAGCTACTTGTTTTCCTTTTTCGTCATTTGCTGTATGCATATCTCCTGTGGCACAAATTATATCTGGATTTTCTTTTTCTATTTTTTTAATTAAATTTTTATTATTTTTTCCAAATGAAATTCCATGTAGGTCTGATATTTGTACTATTGTTACTTCATCTTTTATTTTATTACTTTCTATTGTTACATAAGTTGTTTTTACCATATATGTATTAAACCACCATATGAATATAATTAAAGCAATTATGAGTAATGTTATTAAAAGTTTTTTTCTTTTCATATTTACCTCTTTGTAAATTGTTTAAATTTTAAAAGTGAACTTTATATTATCATAAGTATAATATATTAACAATATTTGTAATAAAATCTTAATATAAATTTTTTAACTTAAGTCACAACCTTTTTCTAGTAATGCCTCGTCTAGTTCGTTTGCTCTTCTAAAAAGAGAAATTAATAATTTTGATAGTATTATTTTCATATTTTTAATATTTAAATTTATATTTTTTGCCTTGCAGGCTTCTTTCATTTCTTTTAACTCTCTTTTTATAACTGGTATCATTGCTAAAGAAATAGATACTAGTATTTCAATTTGTTTTACATCGATTTTAAAATATTTTAGTGGAGTGCATAGCTTTGAAATTGTTTTAGCAAAACTTCCGAATAGTAGTAGTTTTACTATAAATAAATGTAATATTACATACTAATAATAGCTTAATTCCAACCCACATTGCATTTATATAATAATCTAAAATACAGTTTATAATTGCAGTAAATAATATGAATGGTAAAAAAACAAGAAGATTTTTAATTACATATTTTATATTTATTTTTGCAAGAAAAATAATTGCTATATTAACTAAAAAAGCAAGTAATATAACAATATTATTTGGAATAAAAAATATACTAGTTGCATAGCATAAAAATGCTAAAAATTTAATGATTTCTTTCATATTTACTGGCTATTCCTTTTTTTAATATAAATCTGGCTAAAAAACTGTTTTTTAAACTTTGAATGACCTACTTAAACTATTAACTAATTGTTCTAAACTATAATCTTCTATATCTATATTTATTCCGTTTTCTTTTAGTTTTGCTATTATTTCAAGAATAGTTGGAAGTTTTATTTCATATTTTTTAAAAATATCTATTTTTTGTAATAATTCATTTTTAGAAATTTCTGATGCTATTTGCCCATTTTCTAAAATTAAAGTTCTATCTGCTAGCAAAATTTCATCTGCTAAATTTGTAATGCAAATAATTGTGTAGCCTTGCTTTTTTAAGTTTTTAATAATTTCATAAATTTTTTCTTTTCCTATACTATCTATCATAGTAGTTGGTTCATCTAAAATAATGTATTTAGGGTTTCTAGCTAAAATTTCTGCTATCATTACTCTTTGCTTTTGGCCTAAAGATAGAGTATATAAATCTTTATTTAATGCATCTAGCATATCTACTTTTTTTAATGCTTCTTGTATTCTTTTTTCTATTTCTTCTTTTGATAAATTTTGAAGTGAAAAAGCAATTTCATCATAAATGTTGCTAAAAATTATTTGATTTTCTGGGTTTTGAAATACAATTCCAACTTTTTTATTTAGGTCTTTTGCATTTTTAGAAATATCTATATCATCTATTAATATTTTACCACTTTTAAGTTTTAATATTCCTGATATTAACTTTCCTATTGTAGATTTTCCATATCCATTTTTTCCAACAATTGCTACAATTTCGCCTTCATTTATTTGAAAGTTTAAATTATTTAATATCATTTCACTTTCTTTATATTTAAAAGAAACATTTTCTATTTTAATCATGTTTACTCCTCTTTTATATATTTATTAAATGGCTTTCTTAATACTTTATCTAAGAAGAAAATTACAATAACATGAATTGGTATCATTATAAGCTGTGCTATAGTTCTTGTGCCAAATAGCACTATAAAGGCTTTTTTAGTTGTTATGCTAGTCCACAAAGTATTTAAGCCCATATTTACTATAACTGTAACTAAAGTAGTTGCTATAATTAGTCTTAAAATAAATTCTTTATTTGTATATTCCTTGTCTTCTTTTTTATAAAGAATTATTCCATAAATAAATGCAGCAACTGCTGTACTAATTGTATAACCTATAAAGTAAGGGCCTGTTGGGAATAAAGTTGCACCTATTATATCTCCTAATACATTTAATAAAATGGTCCATTTTGGTCCTAGCCAAATTGCACATAGCATGGTTGGAACAAAGCTAAAGCTTATTTTTAAAATTGGCGTTTTTATAGATAAAAACCTAGATAGTACAATTAACATTGCTAATAATATTGCTGTTAATATTATTTTTTTATTTTTTCGCATAATAAAAGCCCCTCTTTCTTATTAGAGCTTGCTAAAAAGAAAAAGGAGACATTTTTTATTTGAGCTTTTAGCTAGATTTTTAACCTTTATATTAAATTACAGTAATATAAACTCATTTATTTTCCTTATATCTTTATTAGCGGAATGCGAAAACAAATAAGCAAGTATACTTACTTTTGCCTTAGTAACAACTTCCCGTTTACTAAGTCTTTACTATTTATTTTCTACTCTAATATGTGATATATTTTATCATATTTTGTCTTTTTTGTATATACAATAATATTAAATTTTATTTTTCTTGTCCTTGAGTAATTTCTTCATATCTTTTCCACATAGTATTCATTCTTAATCTAAGACTTATGAATAGCTTTAATGTAGAAAATCCATTTCTACTATCTAAGAAAATTTCACTAATAGAATAATCTCCTACAATAAAATAGTTTAATCTTGAATTAAGTTCTTCTAATAAACTTTCCATTTTTTCAAATGATTCTCTTTTATAACTTCTAGTTGCAAGAATTTTAGCTTTTGCTCTTATTATTCTATCAGATAATTTTTCGAATTCTGAGTAATCTTCCATGAATAATTTTTCAAACTCACTAACTTTCCTTTCATCTAGACCTAAAAAAGGAGATTGAATATTATCTTGCTTAGAATCAATTTCGTGCATTATTAATACCATAGGTAACCTATATTCAGAAATTAATAACTCACCTATTAATTCATTATTATATGTATCAAACTTATCTTTATTAGCTACAATTGTATTTATATAATCTCTACATTTTTGTATTTCGTCTATACTAATATTTTGTCTTGTTCCATTTCTAAATATATTTTTTAATTCTGCATTAGTTCTTCTAATCTGTTTAAGCCAGCTTAAGCTTTCAACTTCTGGAATTACATTATTAAATGCTTGTATAAATTCATCCAATTTCATTTGTATTTGAATTCTTGTAGTTGGACTTATGCTATCTTTTTCATTAATATATGGCTCTAAATTTTCTTTAAACATAAGTGCTAGATTTAAATATTTATCTATAGTTGACTTTTCTTTAGGGCTTGTACTATCACCAATTGAATTAACTGCTAAACTAAACATATTAAGCCTTTTTTTATAATATTCAATTCGTCCTATAAGTCCATTTGAAATATTAGAAATATCATCAGAGTCAGTAAAACTAATCTCAGGTTTTTGATCTGAAGAACCATTCAAAATTCTAGATATAAAATTAGCTCTTTTATTAGAAGAATTAGTTTCTTCTTGGCCAGGCTCTGATTCATCTTTATAAAGGCTGTCAAAAAAACTACGTTTTTGTTCTTCTGGTTCTGATTCATCTTTATAGAGACTGTCAAAAAAACTACGCTTTTGTTTTTTTGGTTCTGATTCATCTTTATAAGAACTATCAAACATTTTCTTAAATATTCCCATTAGTATATCTCCAATCTTATTAATATTTTCCATATATATCCACATCACTTATATATTATATCATAATTACGTAAACTTATCAAGTATATTGCATGTAAAAAGCCCCTTTCCAAAAAAATGGAAAGGGGCAAGAAGAATACTACTTTTTATTAATAGCCATTATTAGTGTTATAGATAGAAAGCAAAACATAACGGTTTTGAGCTCTGCCTTCCTCCGTTGTATTATCGGCAATAGGTTTGTCTCCACCATTTCCTATAGCTACAATACGCTCTTCTTCGATTCCGTGCTCCACCATATAATCTTTTATGTACTGTGCACGCAAATAAGATAAGCTTTTGCCAAATTCTGTGGCTTCCTCACCTGGTGCTAAGGATATGTTTCCTTCAACAGATATAATCATACGGTTCAAAATTTTTGCGGTTTCGATGAAGTCGTCAAGTATTGCACGGTTTTTCTCCTCATACCCTTCTCTAAATTTGTCACCTTTATCAGGTGCAAATTCAATGTGGGCTGTTTTGGAAATTAGCGCTTCTTTGTCGATAATATCATCTTTGTTTCCGGCAACAGAGCCAATATCTCCCGCATTGTCGTTAGCCCATTTTGTAGAAAGAGTTTTAATATACCTGTCATCAAAAAGACTACTTACATATTCAGGAGCCGTTTCTTCTCCCAACTGTTCCCAAACATTAGAGAAATCTGTATAAATGCCACTTGCAATTTCAAAGACATCCATATTTCTCTCATATCCGAGCCATTTGGAATCAGAAAGAACTTCAGTCATTGTTTCATCGTCATAGTCTGCAAAATCAGGTACAGACGCTCGAATGATATCATAACTTTCAGTAACATTTATGCCGTTTTGCACATCGTTAGTAACTGCAATGCAGCCATCTATTAATGCTTCAACAGCTTCAGGCTGACTTGTTGCCAAATCTTTTCTTATAACCAATGCATCAATAACTAGGTTTTCGCCTTCTTTGGTAGAGAACAGAATCTGACTATTTTCAGCACTAAGTGCTCCTGTCATGTCCCATGTAGACACAGCATCTGCTTCTCCACGTACAAAAGCTTCAACCGCTTCTTGTGTAGAATCATACATCTTGAAATTGCTTACAATTGTATTTATGGTAGCTTCATCAAGGTCTGTGCGGTTTAAAAACCACAATGGAATTGCAGTAGAAACCGAGTTTTTAGCCATGGCAATATGTGCATTTTTCAAAGATTCCATGGAAGGAAACTCGCTTTTAGCAACGATTCCATCTCCACCAGTAGAAGTATCGCTAAAGTATGGAATTACAATGTCAATGCCATTATCTGCAAACTTTTTGCAAACAATTGGCATTTTGTTTACAGTCATGAAGAAAAAGTCAATGTCTCCATCAATAAATGACTGAACAATAATGTCATCGTTGTCTTCAATGCCAATAGTAACATCAAGGCCAGCTTTTCCATAATAGGAATCTTCACCAGTGTTTAAGCCACCATTTGCAACAATTGCTGATGTATAACCTCCAAAAGTGTTAAAGAGTCCATTAAGCCGTATTCCTTCATTCGAAGGTTCATCAGTATTGTTGCCAGAGTTGTCATTAGGTTTAGTCTGATTATTGGGTTTAGATGAATTTTCATCATCTCTTCCGGTGTTGTTGTTTGTATTGCTGTTGTTGCTTTCGTTATTTGTGCTTTCTTTATCTGTGGTATTGGTTTCCTGCTTGTTGTTTGAGGTATCCTTATTTTCATTAAGCATGGGCAAAATGAAATTGAATACTACAAGTGCAACAAGCACAATTGCGACGATTGCAATGCTACCAAAGAAAATTTTTCCTTTGGTATTTAACCGTCTATGATTTCTTCTAGCCATTAAAATTTACCTCCTAAAAATAATAATAGTTTACTTGAATGTTGCTAGGGGTATTTTAATATTTTGTATTCTCCTTTCAAAATTTAATATCCCTAATTGGGAAATTTTCAATGTATATTATATATCAAATTTTTGTTCTTGTCAACATAATGTAGACTTGATGCCTATTTCATTTTTTATATCTATATATAAGTTTTCTCTTGACTTTTGGCTTAAATTAGAGTATTCTATGTTTGAAAAATAAAATGAAAAGGAGATAAATATTATGGATTTAAAAGGTTCAAAAACAGAAGCTAATTTAAGAGCTGCTTTCTCTGGCGAATCAGAAGCTAGAAATAAATACACATATTTTGCAAGTGTAGCAAAAAAAGAAGGATATGAGCAAATTGCTGCAATATTCTTAGAAACAGCTGAAAATGAAAAAGAACATGCTAAATTACATTTTAAATATTTACAAGGAATTGGAGATACTAAATCAAACTTAGCAGATGCTGCAGCTGGTGAAAATTATGAATGGACTACAATGTATGAAGAATTTGCTAAAACAGCTGAAGAAGAAGGCTTTTTAGATATAGCTGCTACATTTAGAGGAATTGGAGAAGTAGAAAAACACCATGAAGAAAGATACAGAAAATTACTAGATAATTTAGGTAATGGTGAAGTATTTAAAAAAGGAAGCATTACTGTTTGGAAATGTAGAAATTGTGGACATATTCATGTTGGTCTTGAAGCACCTGCTGTTTGCCCAGTTTGTAAACATCCACAAGCTTACTTTGAAGTAAATTGTGAAAATTATTAATTTAAAATAGCCAGTAATAAAAATTTATTACTGGCTGTTTTTCTTATATTTTTCCTATTAAATCATAATCTTTTACATCTATAATTTTACATGAAGTAAATTTGCCTATTTCTAGACTTTTAGTATTTTCAATATATATAACCCCATCAATTTCAGGTGTGTCCATATAACTTCTTGCAATATAGTATTTTTTATTTTTAGTTATTCCTTCAATTAATACTTCAAAAGTTTTTCCAATGTTTTTTTCTAAGTTTTCATGAGATATTTGTTGTTGTAAGCTCATAATTTTATTGTATCTACTTCTTTTAGTAGAAGGATGTATTTGTTCTTTCATATTATATGCAGGTGTTCCCTCTTCTTTAGAATAAGAAAATGCACCTAATTTATCAAATTTTGCCTCCTTCAAAAAGCTATATAATTCATTAAAGTCTTCCTTTGTTTCTCCTGGAAAGCCGACCATTACAGTAGTTCTTAAAATAACATCTGGAATTTCTTTTCTTAATTTGCAAATTAGCTTTTTAATGCTTTCTCCATTACTTTGCCTATTCATTCTTTTTAAAACATTGTTTGAAATATGTTGAATTGGAATATCAAAATAATGACATATTTTTGGATTTTCCTTTACAACTTCTATTAAATCATTTGTAATGGTTTCTGGGTATGCATATAAAAATCTAATCCATTTTATTTTTTCTATTTTACAAAGTTCTAAAAGTAAATTTGCAAGCATTGGCTTTTTATAAATATCTATTCCATATTTAGTAGTATCTTGAGCTGTTAAAATTATTTCTTTATAGCCTTCTTCTGCAAGCTTGTTTGCCTCTTGTATAATGCTTTCCATTTTTCTACTTTTTATTGGACCACGTATGTATGGAATTGCACAATATGTACATCTGTTGCTACAACCATCTGCTATTTTTATATAAGCATAATTATTTCCTGTTGTAATTACACGATTTGTATATTCATAAAAAGGCTCTTCTTTTTGTTTAGATGATGATAAAATTAAATTTTCAATTTGCTCCCATAATGTATTATAACTGCTATATTTAATGTATAAATCTACTTCTGGGATCTCTTTTTCTAGCTCATTTTTATATCTTTCTACTAAACATCCCATTGCAATTAAATATTTGCAATTTTGCTTTTTGTATTCTGCCATTTCTAAAATTGTATTAATAGCCTCTTCTTTTGCTTTTTCTATAAATCCACATGTGTTAATTACAATAATTTCTGCCTGTTTTGGATCATTTACAATTTCATAATTATGCTCTTTAAATAAAGCTATTGTTTTTTCTGTATCTACTAAATTTTTATTACATCCTAGTGATATAAATCCTACTTTCATTATTAATTTCTACCTGCCTATTACTTCTTTTAATAATTTTAATCCATCTAATAATTTATTATATGTTTTTTTATCTACAATACTTGTATTTCCACCTGCGTATTCTTTAGCTACACCTTTCATATCTATTAATTCATAACGATTTTGGGCTTTTTCGCCATTATCTAATACATAAATTGGAGTATAATCAACCTTGCTAAGTACAACTTTTCCATCTTCTCCCCTTTTTCTAAGTTCTATGTTAAGCACTAGCTCTACTTTTGAAGCTTCATAATTAATAGAAGAAATGTAATTTCCTAAAGAATAGGCTATAAATGCATTGCCATTTTCTGTTTCTCTTACTTCCATTGGCTGAATTACTGCTGGGTGATTTCCTAAAATTACATTTGCCCCATTTTCAATTAAAAAATTAGCTACCTTTTCTTGTTCTTTACTTGGAACAGTTTCATAATCATTACCCCAATGCATAATTACAAAAATATAATCTGCATTTTCTTTAGCATATTCTAACTCTTCTTTAGCAAGTTTTTCATTAAATATATTTAAACTTTCTAAATCTTTTTTACTTTTAGAAGATGAATCTTCTACTCCGTATGTGTATGATAAAAATGCTATTTTTGCGTCCTTAATCTTTTGAATATTAACTGTTTCTTTTTCTAGTCTATCTCCTACTGTTGAAAAACCTATTTCTTGTAAATATTTTTTGGTTTCTTTTAAGCCACTTATTCCATAATCTAAACTGTGGTTTGTGCTAATACTTACTAAGTTAATACCAGATTTTTTAACTGCCATACCAAATTCCTTTGGACTATTTCTATTACCATAGCCTGAATATGGATTAGCCGTAAAGTTAGTTTCCATTGTACCTAAAACAATATCACTATTTTTTATATAGCTAGTAATGTTTTGGAACATATAGTCAAAAGTATAAGTATTATCTTTTTGCTTAGCATCTTCTAGCATTTCGCTTCCACATAAAATATCCCCTACTGCAGAAATACGTATAATGCTATCTGGCTTATTACTATTGCTATTTGTTATAGTCTTCTCGGTTTCGTTAAAAATTTCTTCTATTTGCTTATCTAATTCTTCTTTCTGTTTAGCAAGTTCTTCTATATCTTGTTGATTGCGATAACGAATTATACCTACACAAGCTACTATTATAAGTGATAAAACTATTATTAAAATTATAAAAGTTTTAAAACTAATATAATCTGTTATTTTTTTACTACCGCTTCTTTTATTTCTTCTATTTCTTGACATTTGTATCACCTATTAATAATTTATCATATTTTTTTTAATAAGTAAACA
>CANQPV010000017.1 GCA_947625825.1 uncultured Clostridia bacterium
ATCCACTTGATATTTTAGCATATCAATATGATGTTGTATGTAATGGCTATGAGGTTGCATCAGGAGCAGTTAGAAACCACGACCCAGAGCTTATGGTAAAAGCATTTGAAATAGCAGGTTACAGCGAAGAAGAAGTTGAAACAAGATTTGGTGCATTATATAATGCATTCCAATATGGTACACCTCCACATGCAGGTGCAGCACCTGGCTTAGACAGAATGGTAATGCTAGTTGCAGATAGCAAAAATATTCGTGAAGTAATAGCATTTCCTAAAAACAAAAAGGCAAGAGATTTGCTTATGAGGGCACCAAGCAAAGTTAAAGAAGAACAACTAAAAGATGTTCATATAAAAATAGTTGAAGAAAATTAAAAGAATGAGAGAGGTTTAATTTGAACCTCTCTCATGTTGCTTTAGATGAAGGATTACTTTGCACGGATTCTGGGGATTGATAGCTTATGAACTGGAAAATATACTTCGTAATTTCCTAAACTACGAGAATAGTGTTTATAAGCCCAAAGCACGATTTGACTATTAGCTGAATCAGAATAGGTATCAACATCATAATAGAAAAATCGAAGCTTTCCGGATGCATTCCATAGTGGACGAAATACCAAGTAAAGTTTTCCGTCACTTTTGGAATAGAAAATCTGATGATGCTCAATGATAAAATCTACACACTCCAAAGTTTGACATTTATCAATTGGAGTAATGTAAAGAGTATTACCATGAATTCCCCCTTTTAATAGACGCTTGAATTTAGGATAGTCCGCTATGTTTAGCTCGCAAAGTTTGTCATATTCGCCTATGCCATGAAGTAACCGCGTTTTCATCAAAAGCACCTCCTTTACAATGGAATAGCTCTAGTATAGCATACAAATAGACAAAATTCAACAAATAAGAGAAAAAAAGAGAAAAAAGTGCAGAAACTAGTGCAATGAAATATATTTTGTAGTATAATAAAAAAGATAATATGAGGAGAAGAATATGAAAAAACAAAAAGTACTATTAGGAATGAGTGGTGGAGTAGATAGCTCTACCGCAGCCATTTTACTAAAAAATGCGGGCTACGAAGTAATAGGAGCAACCATGAAACTATGGGAAGATAAGCAGTGCCCTGAAGTAGAAGGTGGTTGCTGCTCTTTTAGCGGCGTATATGATGCAAAAAGAGTATGTGATAAGTTAGGCATACCACACTATACATTAAATTGCGAAGACGAATTTCAAAAATATGTTATAGATGATTTTGTTAATTGCTATAAAAATTGCAAAACTCCAAACCCTTGTATAGAATGCAATAAATATTTAAAATTTGGAGTATTTTATCAAAAAGCATTAGAACTACAATGTGACTATATCTCAACAGGACATTATGCAAAAGTAGAATATTCTGAAAAATATAAAACTTATGTGCTTAAGAAATCTGAATCTAGTAAAAAAGACCAAACTTACTTTTTATATAGTATACCAAAAGAAGTATTACCTAAAATGTTATTTCCTTTAGAAGGCTTTAAAACAAAAGAAGAAGTAAGAAAAATAGCAGAAGAATATAAATTAAAAGTTGCACATAAAAAAGATAGTCAAGAAGTTTGCTTTATACCAGATAATGACTATGGAAATTTTTTAACTAAAAAAGCAAATTTAAAGCCAAAACAAGGAAATATTGTATTAAAAAATGGTGAAGTTTTAGGAAAACATAAAGGATTAATTTATTATACAGTAGGCCAGAGAAAGGGTCTAGGAATAGCATATAAAGAACCTTTATATGTTTTAAAACTAGACGAGAAAAAAAATGAAGTAATTGTAGGTCCAGAAACAGACCTTTATACAAGTGAGCTTTATGCAAGTGAATTAAATTTTTTACTTGATATAGACTTATCAAAGCCAATTAATATAATGGCAAAAGTACGCTACCGTGCTAAAGAGGCAAAAGCTAATTTAGAATTAGTTAATGATAATCGGAAACAAAATTGCAAAAGTAACTTTTGAAGAGCCACAAAGAGCAATAACACCTCGGTCAATCGGTTGTATTTTACATAGGCGATGTTGTATTAGGCGGTGGAAAAATTTTATGATATTATTAATGAGAATATAAATTTTAAAGCAATTTATATTCTCATTTTAATATAGCTAAAAATTTTTATTATAAAAATTAAAAAAACTATTGACAATTCCAAAACAAAAGTTTTATAATATATACATATTAATTCAAATAAAAGTTAGGTAAAGTCTATTTAATTTATTTCGGCAGTTATTTTCAATTTATTTCAAAAAATTTTTTTTAATATAAGGTTTCTTTTTCTATTCCTTATATTAACTAGGAGGTAAACATGTATCTTAAAGAAAAAACAGCTTATGATTTAATACAAGAGTGTATTTCTATTTTAAGGGAGAAACCAGAGGAATACATCTATGAAATGAGTCATAGTCATGATAAACTTTTTAGAGAAGTTTTAAGTAATGTAGAAGATTTTAAAGATTTTATTGCTGTATTTGTAGATTATACATTAGGAAAAATTATAAAAAATGAAATACTAGAGCCTTACAATAAAAGTTTTATAAAATTAGACTATTCAGGCTTAGAATCTGATATCATTTTTAAAATAAAGGATAAACCCATATATCTTCTAGTAGAACATCAATCATCAATAGATTCAAATATGCCATATAGAATATTTGAATATACAACAGAGCTTATAAAAGAAGATATGAGAATAAGGCATAGTAATATATATCCTAAAGTAATTCCTATTGTATTATATACTGGAGATTCTGAATGGAAAGTAAATAGGAGTTATAAGGAAAATGAATTTAAAATAGATAAATATTATAATAATTTTGTAGATGTTAGTTATTTGCTAGTTGATATAAATGATTATTCAATAGATGACCTTATAAAAGCTAGAACTATGATAGCATATGCAATGACATTAGAAAAAAGTAAAACCAAAGAAATGTTGCTAGATACATTGGCTGAAATTGGAAGAAAATTAAGTGTTCAAGATAAAACGCATTTAGAAAAAATAATAAGATATCTATTCAATCCTGCATTAGAAGAGGAAGCTATTGAAAAACTAATAGCAAGTTTTGAAAGTAAGGGGGTGGATGAAGTGAAAAATGTATTAGAAGTAATAATGGATCAAGAAAAATTAAAAGGAAAAAAAGAAGGAAAAAAAGAAGGAAAAAAAGAAGGCATAAAGGAAGGAATAAAGGAAGCCAAAAGACAATTTATAACAAATATGCTATTACAAGGGTTATCTGTTTCAACTATAGAAAAGTATACTGGAATTTCTCAAAAAGAAATAGAAGAAATTCAAAAAAAGGGGGGAGAAGTATGCTAAATGATGGTAAAATTGAAGAATTTTTAAATGAAGTAAATGAACTATTAAATGAAATAAAAAATGAACAAACAAAATTAACAGAAAATGTAGAACAACATCACAAAATAAACATGAGAAATTTTGAAAAACTTAAAGACTTTAACGAAATTTGTGATATGACAAATCAAGTTTTCGAAACAAGACTTTTAAACATAGAGCAAATACTAAGAGAAAAATTAATGAAAATGTAGTAAAAGTAGCCAGAGAAGAAAATAAAAAGAAAACCTCTGGCTATTTTTTTATACAAAATACTTGATAAAACTAAAAATAAAGGTTAGAATAAATGCGTAAAAACAAAAGCTAGGAGATATATTTTTATGGAACAGAAAAAAACATTAAGATTTTATATGACACTTTGGATTGCAAAACTTTCAATGATTATTTTAAAAAATTTTAAAAGAAATGCAACATATTTTCCAGGTAAAATAGCCTTAACGCTATGCCCAGATTTTATGGGAATGTTAGACAAGCCAAAAACTATTATTGGTGTTACAGGTACAAATGGAAAAACTACAACTTGTAATATGATTAATAATATATTAGAACAAAACGGTTTTGACTTTATAAACAACAAATATGGCTCTAATATAGATGGAGGAATTGCAACTACTTTAATTCAAGGAGTAAATTTTTTAGGAGAATCTAAAAAAGATTTAGCAGTATTAGAAATAGACGAAAGAAGTGCAAATAAAGTATTTCCATATTTAACTCCAACATATTTAATATGTACAAACTTATTTAGAGATTCTTTAATGAGAAATGCACATACAGAATTTATATCAGATATTTTAAATAAATATATTCCAAAAGAAACAATTATGATAGAAAATGCAGATGATATTATATGTAGCCACATTGCAGAAAATAACAAAAAAATTTATTTTAGTATAGATAAACTTGAAACAGATACGAAAAATAGTGAAAACATTACAAGAGATATTAGAGTATGTCCAAACTGTTTAACAAAATTAAAATATGACTATGTTAGATATCATCATATAGGAAAAGCATATTGTCCAAATTGTGGTTACAAATGTCCAGAAAATGTAGATTACCGCATAACAAATATAGATTTAAAAAATATGCAAATAACAGTAAAATCAAAAGATGAAGAAGAAATATATGACATAGTAAATAATAACATTATAAATATTTACAATATGTTAGCAGTTATTGCTGTATTAAAACAGCTGAACCTAACTGCAAAACAAATAAACGACTCTTTTGCAAAAATAAAAATTGTAGAAACAAGATATAGTGAAGAACAATATAAAGATTATAAAATTATTACACAATTAGCAAAAGGAATGAATCCAATAGCTTGTTCAATAGCATTTAATTATACTAGAAAAGAGCCAGGAAATAAAGCAGTAATTATGATTTTAGATGACCTACATGAAGAAGCAAATGGCTCAGAAAATACAGCATGGCATTATGATGCAGATTACGAATTTTTAAATGATGAATCTATTAAGCAAATTATAATTGCTGGTCCACGCTACTTAGATTCATATATACGACTTCTAATGGCAGATATAAACCCAGAAAAAATAGTTCATGAAAGAGATATATTACAAGCTACAAGTAAGTTAAAACTAGAAAACCTAGAAAAAATATTTATTTTACATGATTTGTATTCTATAGAAGAAACAAAACAAATTAAACAGAAGGTAAAAGAAATAATTGATGAGGAAAAATAAAAGCCAAAATTGTAATTATTTTTAGGCCAAGTTTGTGCGTTAGAAAGGATTAAATATGAAAATAGAAATTTTATATCCAGAGTTTTGCAATTTAAATGGAGATATGGGCAATGTTAAATATTTAAAAAAATGCTTGCCAGAAGCGGAATTTATAGAAACAGCTATAGATGAAGATCCAGCATTTTGCACCCAAGAAAACATTTCTCTTATATACATGGGAACTTTGTCTGAACGCTCACAAGAAATAGTAATAAAGAAATTAATGCCATATAAGCAAAAAATAGAAGAATTAATTGAAAATGGGCAAGTATTTTTATTTACAGGAAATAGTGTAGAAGTATTAGGCAAATACATTGAAAACGAAGATGAAAGTAAAGTAGAAGGGCTTGGAATTTTTGATATATATGCTAAAAGAGATATGCTACATAGACATAATAGCTTCTTCTTAGGAAAATATGAAGATATAGAATTACTAGGCTTTAAAAGCCAATTTACAATGTTACATGGAGATAATTCTAACAATTATTTCTCTAAAGTAGAAATGGGAATAGGTATTAATAAAGAAAGCAAATTAGAAGGAATTAGAAAAAATAATTTTATAGGAACATATATAATAGGACCTGTTCTTATTTTAAATCCAAAATTTACTTTAAAACTATTAAATCTAATGAAAGTAGAAGAGCCAAAGCTAGCCTTTGAAAAAGAAGTACTAGAAGCATATGAAGTAAGATACAAAAAGTTTAAAGAACTAGCAGCAAAAGGAAAATAATAAATGGGGGCAGAACCCCCATTTATTTGCTTGCGAAAGATTATTATAATGGTTTAATGCGCTTAAGGACACCACTGACATCGAGCTTATATTTTTTCTTATAATATGTATATATTTTATTCCAAAAAAAAGAAAAAATAATAGCTAAAATGCATGTTAGTACGATGCCAATTACAAGAGATATTGTTATTATTGTATTTTTAATAACTTTTGAATATACCTCTTTAGAAGAACAAATTGACTCTTTTGAAAGAATACGAAAATCGCTTGACAATTTTAAGGTCATGAAAACCTTAGAAGAAGAAATAAATGAATTAGTTTTTCTTCTAACTGAATAAGTAATTATAATATTACCATTTTCTTCTCTTATTTTGCAGTTATTAATTTTAGACAATTCTTCTGAGTTAATTCCAACTCCTTCTATTACTAAACTATCCGCTATTTCATTTAACTCCTTATAGGCATCTTCTGGGTAAGCATTAAGTTCATATTCGTACATAGATACAGTTAAACCAACGTAACTGATGGCAGAAAAAATAGATACACAGATAATAAATAATAGATACACTAACAAAAAAAGCTTGCCAATGTTGCCATCTATTTTTTCAATAAAGTGATACAGTTTTTCTTTCGCTTTCATAAAGCTAAACCTCCTTAAAATAATAATTTTACAAATGTAGTATATTAAAACCTGAAAAACAGGAGTAAAAAAGTTAAAATGTTAGCGTAAGCCAACAATATTAACATAATTATAGCAGAAAATTGCATAAAAAACAACAAACTTTTGTAAACTATTGAAAAAAATGCTACAAAATAATGGTTATAATTACATTAAAGCTTAAATAGGAAAATAGCTATTAAAATAACAAGGGGCAATGCCCCCTGTTATTTACGAAAGATTTTTATTTTTGCGTTTTTTTGTTACAATTGCTTTGTGAGCTGTGGATATCACATATGAAATAAAAAGTAAACATATCCATGCCATAACAAAAAGTAATCCACCAATAATGGAATTTAGTACGCGCAAAGAGTTTACCTGGGATGGTGAAGGGACATTTTTTGAAAGAACATAAAAGTCATTTGATAATATTATATACATTGACTCAGCCCTTTTTGAATCCTTAAAAAAATAGGTGAAACTATATTTATCATCATCTATTCTTTTAATTTCCCCTAGCATAACATCATCCGGAAGCGCCAATAAGTCGATTCCTACTCCTTCTATTATTACATCTTCTGCAACATTGCTTAAGTATTCGGCTGCTTCAGTAGAATATTCGCTTATACTATCTGAAACATAGAATTTATAAATAAACACGCTAGCAAGAACTGCAATAATAACAGCGGATATGAAATTAAATGCCGCAGGATGTTCAAGTTGCCCTATAAAATCGCAAAAATACCGCTTTTCTTTCTTTTCTACTTTCTCTTTCATAAAATTAATCCTCCTCAAAATAATAATTTTACAAATGTAGTATATTTAAAAACCTGAAAAACAGGAGTAAAAAAGGTTAAATGTTAGCATAAGCCAACACGATTAACATAATTATAACAGAAAATTGCACAAAATACAACAAACTTTTGTAAACTATTGAAAAAAATTTTTAACTATGATATAAAATAAATAGAAAAAGTATATATGAAAATAAATAAACATAAAAGAGTTACGGAAGGACGCTTTTTAAAAGAAAATAAATATGAAAAATATAAAAGAATATAATTTAGAAGAATTAAAGCAAGAACTTATTTCCCTAGGAGAAAAGCCATATAGGGCAGAACAAATATGGAATTGGCTATATAAAGAAAAAGTTAAGCAAATAGATGACATGACAAACCTTTCTTTAGAATTAAGGGAAAAGTTAAAACAAAATTATACCATGTGTAATTTTGAAATATTAAAAAAGCAAGAATCATTAGATGGAACAAAAAAATATTTGTTTAATGTACTAGATGGAAATGCTATAGAAACTGTATTAATGCAGTATCATCATGGAAAAACAATTTGTGTTTCTTCACAAATAGGCTGTAAAATGGGATGCAAATTTTGTGCATCTACAGGAATTGCGTTTGTTAGAAATTTAACGGCAGGGGAAATTGTAGAACAAATATTAGCAGTAGAGCAAGATATAGGCGAAAGTATTTCAAACATTGTTTTTATGGGAATTGGAGAGCCATTTGATAATTATAACAATGTTATGAAGGCAATTCGCATTTTAAATAATCCAAAAGGCTTAAATATTGGTGCAAGGCATATAAGCGTTTCTACATCTGGTGTAGTTCCTAAAATATATGATTTTGCAAATGAAGACTTGCAATGTACATTATCAATTTCGCTTCATGCAACTAATAATGAAAAAAGAAGCAAAATGATGCCAGTAAATAATGCTTACCCAATAGAAGAGCTTATGAAAGCATGTAAAGATTATATTGCAAAAACAAATAAAAGAATTTCGTTTGAATACGCTTTAGCAAAAGACAACAACGATAACCTAGAAGATGCAAAAGCATTGGTAAATTTGTTAAAAGGAATGATTTGCCATGTAAATTTAATTCCTATTAACAAAATCGAAAATGGTAGTTTTGTAAAAAGCAGTAATGAAAATATTATTAAATTTAGAGATTATTTAAATGAACATGGAATTGTAGCAACAATTAGAAGAGAGCTAGGAAGCGACATTGAAGCAGCATGTGGACAACTTAGAAGAAAAAATTTAGAAACTAATGAAAATTAATAAAAATAGGAGGAATTAAATGGTAGGTTTTGCTAAAACAGATATTGGCAAGGCAAGAGATATGAATCAAGATTCTTACTATGTTTCAAGCCCAGAAAACAATATAGAACTATACATTTTAGCAGATGGAATGGGCGGATACAACGGAGGAGAAGTAGCAAGTAAGTTAGCAATAGAAAGTGCCAGAAAATATATAGAAAATAACTTTAATCAAATAGAGCCAGAAAAAGAGCAAATACTAAAATTAGTAAAAAATGCAGCAGAGTATGCAAATATGGTAGTTTATGAAAAATCAAAAACATCAGAAGATTTAAAAGGAATGGGTACTACTTTAGATATTTGTTTCATATATAATAATAAGGTTTATATTGGACACGTTGGAGATAGCAGAATTTATCTTATTAGAAAAGATATAATTCGTAAACTAACAAAAGATCATAGTTATGTGCAACAATTAGTTGAAGATGGAAAAATAACAAGAGAAGAAGCAAATCACCATCCCAAAAAAAATATGTTATTAAAAGCACTTGGTTGTACAGAATATGTTGAGCCAGACATTAGAGCAAGGAACATAGAAAAACAAGATATTTTATTAATGTGCTCAGATGGCTTAACAAATATGGTAGATGAAAGTATTATTTACAAAATGGTAAAAGAAAATCCAAAAACAGCACCAGAAAAATTGGTAAATTTAGCAAACGAAGCTGGTGGATATGACAATGTAACTGTTATAACTATAATATAGGGGAGAGAAAAACATATGAATATAGTAGGTAAAGTAATTGGAAGTAGATATGAAATACTAGAAAGAATTGGAGAAGGCGGAATGGCAACAGTTTATAAGGCAAAAGATAATGTCCTTAAACGTTATGTTGCTGTAAAAGTACTAAGAGATGAATTTATAACAGATGAAGAATTTATTAAAAGATTTAATACAGAAGCGCAATCAGCTGCAAGTCTTACACATCCTAATATAGTTTCTATTTTTGATGTAGGACATGAAGAAAATATATATTATATAGTTATGGAATTAGTACAAGGAAAAACTTTAAAAGAAATAATAAATGAAGATGGAGTACTTCCTTGGAAATGGTCTGTAAACATTGCAATACAAGTAGCATCAGCATTAGAAACAGCTCATAAAAACAATATAATTCATAGAGATATTAAACCACATAATATTATAATTACAGAAGATGGAATAGCTAAAGTAACAGATTTTGGTATTGCAAAAGCAGTTTCAAATTCTACTATTACAGCATTTGGTACAACAATTGGCTCTGTTCACTATTTCTCACCAGAACATGCTCGTGGTGGATTTACAGATGCAAAATCAGATATTTACTCTTTAGGAGTAGTTATGTACGAAATGCTAACAGGCAGAGTTCCATTTGATGCAGATACACCAGTATCTATTGCATTAAAGCATATGCAGGAAAAACCTATCCCACCAATAAAACTAAATCCTTCTATCCCTTTTGCAATTAATAAAATCATTATGAAAGCAATGGAGAAAGATATTAGTTTAAGATACCAAAATGCTACAGAATTATTAAAAGATTTAAGTTTAGCACTTAAAAATCCTGAAGGAAATTTTGTTAAAAGTAATGCAGAAAGTATGCAATATACACAAAGAGTTCCAACTTTAGGAGAAGAAAGAAAAATGGAAAATAGTGAGAATAAAAATGAATATAAAGAAAAAACAGGCGGACATATTTCTTCAAAACCTACAAAGGCTAAAAGAATATTAATGATAGCGGTTATAGCTTGTATTATTATATTAATTCCTATTATAGGATTTTTTGGAACACAGTTAATTTTAGATGCAGGTCAACCAAAAGATGTTAATTTACCAAATTTAATAGGAAAAACATATGAAGAAACAAAAGAACTATTAAAAGACACAAAAATAACTATTGAAACTGAAGAAGAATTTAATGAAGAAGTTGAAGCAGGTAAAATTTTTTGGCAAGAACCTCCATATATAGAAGGGTACCAAGTAAAAGAAAATAGCAACATCAAGGTAAAAATTAGTAAAGGTACCGAAATGGTAACAATGAAAAAAGTAGTTGGCATGAAATTTGAAGAAGCAGAAGCATTAATAGAAAATGAATTACATTTAAAAATAGAGAAAAAAGAAGAAACAAGTAAAACTGTAGAAGCAGGTGTTATAATAAAACAAACTCCAGAAGAAGGAGAAGAAGTAAAAACAGGTTCAACAGTAGAAATTACTGTAAGCACAGGAACAGGAATAAAACAATTATCTGTACCTTATGTAATAGGAGATACAGAAGAAGATGCTAAGAAAAAACTAAAAGATTTAGAAGTAATTATTGTTTATGAAGAAGACACAACAAAAATAGATGGCAGAGTATTAAAACAAAGTATAGAAGCAGGTACAACAGTTGATGAAAAAACAAAAATTACTGTTACAGTAAACAAAATAGAGCCAATGAAAACAGGAACAATTAAATTAAACTTAAAATCTTTATTGCAAAATGAGTTATCTATACCAAAAGATGATAATGGAAATGATATAACAACTGTAAAATTAGAGATAGTAGTAGATGATAAGGACTCAGTATATTACCAAGAAGCACAAAGTAGGGACGATACTGATATTATAGCAACTGTAACAGGTAAAGGAACAGTAACAATTAAAGTAAAGGTAAATGGAGTAGTTAAATATAAAAATCAATTTGACTTAACAGTAGATGACCCAGTTCTTGTAATAGATTAAAAAGGAGCAAATAATGCCAAAGGGAATAATTATTTCTGCAAGTTCTAATTTATATCAAATAGAAACAGAGAATAAAATATATAATTGCACTGCTAGAGGAAAATTTAAAAATGAAGGAACCAATGTATTAGTAGGAGATAAAGTAGAAATTACAATATCAAGTGAAGAAAAAGCAGAGGGAATAATTGAACAAATTTTACCAAGATATAATGAAATTAAAAGACCTAAAATGGCAAATTTAACTTGCATTATTTTAGTTATTTCAATGAAAATGCCATCTCCAGACTTATTATTATTAGATAAAGAATTAGCTTTAGCAAAAAAACTTAATATAAATACTATAATTTGTTTTAACAAAACAGATTTAGCCAAAAAAGAAGAAATAGAAAAACTAAGCAAAATATATAAAGATATAGGCTATGAAGTAATAGAAACAAATGCTAAAAACAAAGGCGAAATAGAAAAAATAAAACCATTTTTAGAAAATAATATTACTGCATTTGCAGGAAACTCAGGTGTAGGAAAATCAACATTAACAAATAGCATTTTTGAAAAAGAATTAACGCAAGAAGGCATTATTAGTAGCAAAAATAAAAAGGAAAAAACACAACTACAAAAGTAACATTATATAAATATAATAAAAATTCATATATTGCAGATACTCCAGGCTTTTCTACTTTAGAATTAACAGAAATTCCGCTAGATGAACTAGATAAATATTTTATAGAATTTATACCATATTTATCAGAATGTGAATTTGGTGGATGCAAGCACATTAAAGAAGAAAAATGTGGAGTAAAAGAAGCAGTAAAAAATGGCAAAATATCAATAGAAAGATATGAAAATTATAAAAAAATATATGAAGAATTAAAGGAAAGGGATAAAAATAAATGGTAGAAGTATCAGCATCTATTTTAAGTATGAAAAACGAAAATGCAATTCAAACATTATATAACCTAGAAACTTCAGGAATAGATTATTTTCATATAGATGTTATGGATGGCAAATTTGTTAGTGCTGATACTACAAGCAAAATGCTAGAATATTGTGAATACTTAAATAGCATTTCTAATTTACCATTAGATGTTCATTTAATGGTAGAAGATATAAAAAATTATATAAATAGTTTTTTAGTATTTGAACCAAATATAATTACTATACATTTGGAGGCTGTAAAAAATAAAGAAGAATTATTAAATTTAATAAACTATATTAAACAAAATAATACAAGAGTAGGAATTTCTATTAAACCAAATACCAAAATAGAAGAAATTATAGATTATTTGCCACTTATACATGTTGGTTTAGTAATGACTGTAGAACCTGGAAAAGGTGGGCAAGAGCTAATTCCAAGCACAATTCAAAAAATAAAAGATTTAAATAACTATATTAAGAAAAATAATTTAGAAATAGATATTGAAGCAGATGGCGGAATTAATCCAGAAAATGTAGCAATGCTAAAAGATGCAGGAACTAATATTATAGTAGCAGGAAGTAGCATTACAAATTCAAATAATTTTAAAGAAGTAGTTACAAAATTAAAAAATTAAAAAATCGTTCGCATTGCAAACGATTTTTTAATAACTGTATATAGTTTAATTATATTTTTTAGTTTATTTATTTTTTTTATCTTAATTATTTTCGGTTTGAACTTCGGTAGTATTATTTGCCGATTTTTTACTAAACAAAGCAAAAAGTATAAGTCCAAGTCCGAAAACAACTGTAAAAGTAGATACATAAGTACCAATATAAGGAACTAACTGTAATAGCCATATAACTGTAACAGACGCAAATGATAATAAAATAGTTTTTGCTTTTGTTTTATTTTTTAACTTATTAGCAAAATAATTTCCAACAGCAATTCCTAAAATAGAAATTGTAATTGATAGCATTAAAATATATGTAGCAAGTAAAGCAATTCCTAAGTATAATAACAATCCTGTTACAAGTGCTAAAATAGCAATAATAGGAATTAAAATAATACTTAAAATTCCAACGCCAGCTGTAATAAATGGTCTTTTACTCAAACAATATGTTAATTTATCTGCAGCCTTAGGTGCTAAGTTAATAACCAATAAAATAACAATTACTGCATAAGCAAAAACATTAACAAATGAAGCTACATACAATTTAATAATTTGATTTGCAGAAAGTTGCTCATTTTTTACTTGTGTAAAATTTACTTCTCCTGTAACAGCTTTTTCAGGAATGTTTGCCTCATTTCCTGATGTATAATTTAAATTACCTTTAACTAAGCCTTCTACATTATTTTTAAAGTTAATAGTGTTTGCTGCTATATATGCATTTTTTTCAATAGGACCGTTTATAGTACAATTATCTGTATATAATTTTAAATCTCTATAAATGATAGCATTTTCACTAAGTGTAAAGTTTTGTGCTAAAGCATAAATATCAGAAACTTTTCCATTTACAGTAAAACTACTTGCATAAGCAAAAATATTTCCTGAAATTGTAGCTGTATTTTCTATTGTTAAATTATTTGCAAACACAAATAAATCTCCAAAAATATCATTTTTAATTGTAACATTTTGCCCATATACAAAAACATTTCCATCAACTATTTTATCAATTACAGTATCATTATTAGCTAAATATAAGTCTGTGCCAATAAATGAAAGATTTTCTTGCGTAGCAGAATCTGTATTAGTAGCCAAGCAAACAGAAGAAAGTAATAAAAATAGTATGAAAAATAAGCATATAATTTTTCTTGTTTTTAACATAAAAAAACCTCCTTTATAAATATATAATAATATATATCTTATACAGGAGAAAGTCAAGAATATTCGTATAAACAAACATATAATGAACTAATTAATTTTTTTGAAATGTTTTAGGTGATTTTTCTGTATTTGCCTCAACAAAATATGCACAGGAAGGATGTTTAGTATTTATTTTCTGGCTACATACATCTTCAAAAGAACATTTTCCATCTTTTTGATAAATACAGTTTTCCAAACAATTAATATTTGTCAAACAAATCACCTCTCAATTATGTAGTATGCTATAAAAACTCAAAAATATACTAATTTATAAATTTTTTTGACAAATTTCAGAAATAGGGCATTCATTACACTTGGCATTTCTAGCACTACAAATACGTCTACCATGGTAAATTAAAACATGGTTTACATCTTTATAATACTTTTTTGGTATTTCTCTTAATAAGTCTTGTTCAATTTTTTCTGGTTCAGATTCTTTTGAAAGCCCAATTCTATTTGAAATTCTTTTTACATGTGTATCTACTGCAATTCCTTGCGGATCATTAAAAGCTTCAAGCATAATAACATTAGCGCTTTTTCTTCCAACACCAGGAATTGTAATTAAATCTTCCATGTTATTTGGAACTTTACCACCGAAATCATTTATAAGTTTTTGACTAGCAAGTTTCATATTTTTAGCTTTATTTTTATAAAAACCACATGGGTGAATAAGGCTTTCTAATTCTTCTAAAGGTGCATTTGCCATTTTTTCCGGTGTATTATATTTAGCAAAAAGGTTAGGCGTAGTTAAATTAACTCTTTCATCTGTACATTGTGCAGAAAGCATTACTGCAATCATCATTTCAAATGGAGTGCTAAAATCTAAGCTACATTTTGCATCTGGATTAGCTTTTATTAATTTTTCTATAATTTCTATAACAACATCTTTTTTCATATTTTTTTAATCCTTTTAAATTATTTTCCCCAAAGTGCATTCTTAAATACATCTTTCTATTCTTATTAAAACACAAAAATCCACAATTTTCAACCAAAAAATATAAAACATAAAGTGGTAACAAATAAGAAAAAAAGTTAATATAATATATAAGAAAATAAAATAGATAGGGGGATTAATATGTTAGGAGCATTAAAAAAGACTATTGGGGTATGTTTAATTGGATTAGGACTTGGAATTTTGCTTGTTTTATTACTTCCCTTATCTGGCTGGCTATTTGCCATAGGTGTAACAATTATTATAGTTGGACTTATATGGCTATCTTGCAAATAACAAAAAGAAAAAAGGAGTGAATAAAATATGACAATTGTTGTAAAAAAAGTTCCTAAATGCCTACGAGGAATTGTAAAATTATTATTTGGAATTAAAGAAAAATAATAAACATAGGGAAGAAGTTTTTGTCTTAAGGCTTTAAAACTTTTACATAAACAAAACGTAAATTTATTAAGATAAAAGCTAAATGTTTATAAACACAAAAAAGGCTATTGATTTTAATAGCCTAAATTTTTTATTTTATTATCTTAAAATTATTAAGCTCTAACTACTTTACCAGAACGTAAGCATTTTGCACATGCATGAATTGTTTTAGTTTCACCATTAACAACTGCTTTTACTCTTCTTAAATTTGCTTTAAAAGTTCTAGTACTTCTTCTACTAACATGAGAACGAGCAATACTAATTTTATTTCCATAAGATAATGATTTTCCGCAAATATCACATTTTGCCATTATGATGCACCTCCTATATGCAAAATCTAAAATTGACTATTTATAAATATAACACAATTTTACAAAAAAGACAATACTTTTTGAAAAAATATTTATTACACTTGCAATTTATTTTATTTGTGATAAAATAATTTAAAAAAATAAGAATATATGTTTTGTATAAAAATTAAGGAGAAAAAGATGATAGCATTTATTAAAGGAATTTTAGATGTAAAAACAAATGGCTATATTATTATAGAAAGTCAAAGCGGTATAGGCTATAAAGTTTATATGCCACAAAGTGATATTTCAAAATTGCCAGAAATAGGAGAAAATGTAAAAGTACATACTTTTATGAGAGTAAGAGAAGATGATATTAGTTTATATGGCTTTAATACAAATGAAGAACTTCGTATGTTTGAACTACTACTAAATGTAAGCGGAATAGGAGCAAAGGTTGCACTTACAATTTTATCAAATGTTACACCATCTGGCTTTGCACTAGCTGTTATTTCTAATGACATAAATATATTAAAAAAACTACCAGGAATTGGACCTAAAACTGCACAAAGAATTATTTTAGAATTAAAAGATAAGTTAAAGAAGGAACAAGAAATATCTATTCAAGAAACAGAAGAAAAATCAGAATTACAAGATGTTATTTCAAATGATGAAAAAATATCAGAAGCTGTTAGCGCACTTCAAGTACTTGGCTATAGCAGGAAAGAAATAGCATATAGCCTAAAAGATATAGATACATCATTATCTATAGAAGATATTATAAGAAAAGGTTTAGCAAATTTATCTAGAGGGATTTAAATATAGAATAAATTTAAATATAGAATAATTATCAATTCTTAAAATAAAAAAGAATTATTAATTAAAATAAAAGAGGTAAAAAGCATGGATTTAAGCAAACCACTTGCCTATAGAATGAGCCCAAAAACATTAGATGATTATGTTGGACAAGAACATATATTAGGCAAAGATAAAATTTTATATAGAACAATTAAAGCAGATAGGCTTTCTAGCATTATTTTATGGGGACCACCTGGCTGTGGAAAAACTTCGCTTGCTAGAGTAATTAGTAATACCACTAAATATAAATTTTTAAAAATAAATGCTGTAACATCAGGAGTTGCAGATATAAAAAATGCAATAGAAACAGCTCAAAATACATTACTTAATCCATCTGGAAGATGTATTTTATTTATAGATGAAATTCATAGGTTTAATAAATTGCAACAAGATGCGCTTTTACCTTATGTAGAAAATGGAACAGTAATTTTAATTGGTGCTACTACAGAAAACCCTTATTTTGAAGTAAATAAGGCCTTAATTTCAAGGTCAATGGTATTTCATTTAAACCCATTAACAGAAGATGATATATTTAATGTTTTAAAAAAATCATTAACAGCAGAAGATGGACTTAAAAATTATAATATTCAAATAGAAGATAGTACATTAAGAAAAATAGCCGAAACTTCTAATGGAGATGTAAGAACTGCACTAAATGGCCTAGAAGTAGCAGTATTAACTACACAAATGGGTGAAAATGGAATAATTACAATTACAGATGAAATAGCAAAAGAGTGTGTGCAAACAAGAAAGGCAGTATTTGATAAAAATGGAGATAGCCATTATGATAATATTAGTGCTTTTATTAAATCCATGCGTGGAAGCGATCCAGATGCTGCAATTTTTTATTTAGCAAGAGCATTAAATGCGGGAGAAGATCCAGTTTTTATTGCAAGAAGAATTGTACTTTGTGCAGCAGAAGACGTTGGTATGGCAAATCCAAATGCATTAGTTGTAGCAACATCTGCTATGCAAGCAGTTACAATGATAGGAATGCCAGAAGCAAGAATTATTTTAGCAGAGGCCACTATATATGTAGCAACATCTAAAAAATCAAATTGTGCTTATTTAGCTGGGGAAAAAGCTTTACAAGACGTAACAAATAAAGATACGGGAACTATACCAATGCACATTAGAAATGCACCAGCGGAGCGGAATGGCAAAAGAAGGTTATGGAGTAGGGTATAAGTACCCACATGATTTTCCAGG
>CANQPV010000018.1 GCA_947625825.1 uncultured Clostridia bacterium
AAATTTATAAAAATAAATAAAAATTAAAGATAAATGGAGAAATCGAGAGATAATTACTTCATTTATAGAGATAGGAGAGTCTTTAAATGGACTATGTAAAAACAAAAAATATAATTACATTAAGAAAATATTTAATAGATAGTGTATATATTTTAATTGGTTGTATTATTATGGCAATAGGAACAGCACTTTTTTTACTTCCAAATCAGCTTTCTTCTGGAGGATTTTCAGGTATAGCAACAATTATTTATTATTTCTTACACTTTCCGTTAGGAACTACAATATTAGTGTTAAACATTCCGTTTTTACTATGGGCACTATTTAAACTAGGAAAAGAAATAGTAATTAAATCAATAGCAGGAACCGTACTACTTGCAGTTTTTATTGATTTATTTGAAAAAGTTCCAAAATTAACTGATGATAGATTTTTAGCATGTATATATGGAGGAATTTGCATTGGTATTGGAATGGCGCTTGTTTTAAAAGCATCAGCTTCAACAGGTGGAACAGACTTAATTTCATATATAGTAAGGGCATATAAACCTCATATAAGAACTAGCAATATAATAGTTATTTTAGACATAATAATTATTGGTTTAAATGTAGTATTTTTTAAAGAAATAGAAATAGGTCTTTATTCTGCAATAGCAATATACATTGTAGGTAAAATGATAGACATTGTTTTTGAAGGTGTTAATTTTACAAAAATGATGCTAATTATATCAAATAAATATAAAGAAATATCTAATGAAATAGGAGAAAAACTTCAAAGGGGAAGCACTGCAATTTATGCAAAAGGAATGTATACAAAGGAAAAGAGAATGATGCTTTTTTGTGTAGGCTCAAGAAATGAAACTGCAAAAATAAGAGAAATTGCTACTAAAATAGATCCAAAAGCATTTATAGTAATTGCAAACGCTAGAGAAGCATGGGGAAAGGGATTTAAAAATAGCAGTAATTAGAAAAAAGATAAAAACAGTATTTAAAAATACTGTTTTTTAATGTATAATAAAAATATAAACACTTCTTTAAGAAAGGTAAAAAAATGAAAGAACAAATATATAAAATAGATTTAATTGAAAGTTTTAATTTAGAGCATATATTTGAATGTGGACAATGCTTTAGATGGAATAAAGAGCAAAATGGAAGCTACACAGGTGTATTTAAAAACAATGTGTTAAATGTAAAAATAGAAAATAATCAAATTATATTTCAAGGAATTTGCAAAGAAGATATTAAAAAAACTGTAGAAGAATATTTTGATTTTAAAAGAGATTATGAAAAAATAAAAAAAGACTTAAGTAAAATAGATGAACCATTAAAAACTAGTATTGAATATGGAAGCGGAATAAGGCTTTTAAATCAAGATTTATGGGAAACTATAATTTCATTTATTATATCAGCAAATAACAATATACCAAGAATAAAAGGAATTATAGAAAGACTATCAAACAAATATGGAAAACCTATTATATGGAATGAAAAAACTTACTATGCTTTTCCAACAATAGAAGAACTATCAAAAGCATCAGTAGAAGATTTAAGAAAATTAGGACTAGGCTTTAGAGATCAAAGAGTATATGAAACAACAAAACTTATTCTTACAAAACAAGTAAATTTAGAAGAATTAGAAACTAAAAAGAATAGCAAAGAAATAAAAGAAATACTATTAACTCTTCCAGGTGTTGGACCAAAAGTTGCAGACTGCATAATGTTATTTTCAACACTAAAATGTTTAGATGTATTCCCAGTTGATGTATGGGTAAGAAGAGTTATGAACGAATTATACTTTAAATTACCAGAAGAAGGTAAATTAAAAAGAGAGCAAATAGAAGCTTTAGCAAAAGAAAAATATGGCAACTTAGCTGGCATAGCACAGCAATATTTGTTCTATTGGAAAAGAGAGGCTTAATGGGGACAGGTCCCATTGCTTATTTTCAAGCTACTAGGGACAAGTCATAAATAAAGAACTTATGTCACAAAGGCTATGTGAAGCACCTACTAAACAAACGTCCCTAAATCGACAAAGTGTCGCTTAAACAAACGTCCAAACTGCGACAAAAAGGAGGGAGAAAGTTTTGAGTTTACAAATTATATATGGAGTAGCAGGAACTGGAAAAACTAGCTATTTATTTGAACAAGTGCAAGAAAAAGTGAAGCAAAATTCTACATACCCTATAAAAATAATTACACCAGAACAGTTTTCTTTTACTGCGGAAAAACAACTTTTAGAAACTTCTCCTTTTAAAAGTATACTAAAAGCAGAAGTTATTACATTTAATCGTATGGCATATAGAATTTTAAATGAAGTTGGTGGAAAAACAAAATTAAGACTATCTAGCTCAGGTAGAGCAATGCTTGTTAATCATATATTATTAAATCAGAAGAATAATTTTTCATTTTTAGCAAATTCAGAAGAAAATGTAGAAATGATAACAAGACAAATAACAGAATTAAAAAAACATAAAGTAGGTACGCAAGAACTACAAAAAGCTATAAATAGTGCAGAAAATAAATATTTAAAACTTAAACTTCAAGATATAAAAACTTTGTATGATGCATATTCTAAAGTCATTGAAAACAAATATGTTGACGAAAATGATGGATTAACGCTTTTAGCAGAAAAATTAGAAGCTTCAAAAGAATTTGCAAACTGCGATATTTATATTGATGAATTTGTAGGCTTTACAACTCAAGAATATGAAATACTAAAAAAATTAATGAAAATATCACATAAAGTAACAATTACCGTGTGTGCAGATGATTTAAACGAAAATACTAACCCAGATACAGATGTATTTTATTCTAATAAGCAAACTGCATATAGAATTATGAAAATAGCAAATGAAGAAAATATACAAATAGAAAAGCCAATTTATATAAAAGAAGTAAAAAGATTTAAATCTAAAGAATTAGCACATTTAGCAAGTAATATGAGTACACCATTTTATAAAAAGTACGATGAAGAGGTAGAAAACATTTCAGAATTTCTTGCAAGTAATCCATATTCAGAAGTAGAAAATGTTGCTATACAAATAGTAAAATTAGTAAAACAAGGTTATAAATATGAAGATATTTCAGTTATTACAAAAAACATAGATACATATTCAAGCTTATGCAAAGTAATATTTTCAAAATATAATATTCCAGTTTTTATTGACGAAAAAAAAGATTTTAGTAGCAATATTTTGGTTAAATATATATTATCTATTTTAGAAGTTTTATCTAAAAATTGGTCTTATGAAGCGGTATTTGGCTATATAAAAACTGGTTTTCTTCCATTAGATGAAAAAGAAATAGCTATTCTTGAAAATTACTGTATAAAATGGGGAATTAAAGGAAGCAAATGGTATTCAAAAGAATGGAAATTTTATGATGAAACAGAGGAAGAACAAAAACAAATTTTATATAGCAAAGAACAAGTTATAGCTCCATTACTTGAATTCAAGAAAAATCTCCAAGGCTTAAAAACTGTAAAAGACATATCAACTGCAATTTATGAATTTTTACTTAAAAACAACATATCAGAAAAGTTAGAAGAAAAAATTGAATTTCTAAAAGAAATAAATGAACTAGAAAAAGCAAAAGAATACGAAAAAAGTTTTGAAATTTTTATACAATTATTAGATGAAATTGTATTAGTTTTAGGTGAGCAAAACATTACTTTTGAAAAATATGCAAAAATTCTAAAAATGGGATTTACTCAAAGTGATCTAGGGGTAATACCAGAAGTAGCAGATCAAGTAGTAATAGGAGATGTTGACCGTTCTAGATCACACAAAATTAAAGTATGCTTTTTAATAGGCCTAAATGATGGCATTTTTCCAAGTAACCAAAAAGAAGAAGGTTTTTTAGATGATAATGATAGGCAAATATTAAAAAATCAAGGAATTGAACTTGCAAAAGGAACAATGGAAATGCTTTATGATGATAACTTTAATATTTATAAAGCATTTACTACAGCAGAAGAAAAATTATACTTATCTTATGCATCATCAGATTCAGAAGGAAAATCTTTAAGACCTTCAATTATTATTAATAAAATAAAAAGGATCTTTCCAAAACTTATTGAAGAAAGTGATGTAGTAAATAGAAAAAGCGAAATTTTATTACAAAACACTACATTTGATGAATTGCTTATAAAATTAAGAGAGCTAAAAGAAGGAAAACAAATAGAGCCAGTTTGGTTTCATTTATACAACTATTATGCTATAAATGAAAAAGACAAATTAGAAAATGCATTAAGAGCAACTAAATATCAAAATATACCAGAAAAAATACAAAAAGAAAACATAAATAAGCTATATGGAAACACTTTAAAAACAAGCATATCACGCTTAGAAAAGTACGAATCATGTGCGTTTTCATATTACTTAAAATATGGACTAAAATTAAAAGAAGAAAATGATTTTAAGGTAGAATCTATAGATACAGGAAACTTTATGCATGATGTAATAGATAGCTTTTTTGAAAGATTAGAAGAATTAGAACTTAATGTTAAAAAAATTACAGATGAGCAAATAAAATCTATAACAGAAGAAATAGTAGAAGAAAAGCTAAATTTAAAAAAATATGATATTTTTAATAGCATTCCAAAATATAAAGTTTTAGCACAGAGATTAAAAAAAGTAGTAGTAAATTCAATGAAATATATTGTAGATAGCCTTAAATATAGCGATTTTGAAGTACTAGGGCATGAATTAGAATTTAAAGAAGGAAAAAAATATAGCCCAATTACATTTACATTAAATGATGGAAAAAAGGTAGAAATTACAGGAAAAATAGATAGGGTAGATATTGCAAAAACAAATGATGGTAAATATATTAGAATTATTGATTACAAATCATCTATAAAAAATGTTGATTTAAATGAAGTATTAGCAGGTTTGCAATTACAACTTTTAACTTATTTAGATGCAGCTTGCAAAGAAGAAGACGTACTTCCTGCAGGCGTATTTTACTTTAATTTAATAGATCCTATTATAAATGCAAATAATGATTTAGAAGAAGAACAAATTACAGAAGAACTTAAAAAGCAATTTAAAATGCAAGGACTAATACTTGCAGATAGTAAAATTGTTAAAAAAATGGATGCAAATTTAGAAACAGGAAATTCAAACATAGTTCCAGCATATATAAACAAAGAGGGAGAAGTTAGCGAAAAGCCAAATACTTTAAATCAAAAACAATTTGAAAATTTGCAAAAGTACATGGAAAAAATTATAAAGCAAATTTCAGAAGAAATTTTGAGTGGAAATATTGGAATAGAGCCATATTATAGATTAAAAGATAAAAAAACTCCATGTGAATATTGCGAATACAAAGCTATTTGTGGATTTAATCAAACCACTAAAAATAATTATAAATACATTGCAAATTTGCCTAAGGAAACTGTACTTGAGCAAATGCAAAAAATGTGATATAATATATACATATCTATTTTTAGGAGGGCTTTATCTATGATATCAACCTTTGTGCAATTTTGTACTGAGTGGATAGGAGTCGACCCTCGGTGGCCCAAGCTCATCGCAGTCTTAATAATTGTTTTGGTCTTATTAGGACCAAGAAAGTTTATTACAATTAAAAAGACAGATGAAAATAAATGGACCATATTTTATAGATAAAAAGTAAATTCTAATGATAAAATTAGGGTTCCAAATAAGGAACCCTAATTTCTGCTAGAACTACTCTCTTATCATCGCCTGAGCGAAATAGCGAGCATCATCTCGGTCAAATGCTATTGACACACCACCCTGAAGTTTCCAGCCATTTTCAATATGCTCTTTTACTATTCTTTGCAAATTCTCTGTAGCACTTTCTTCAGCTTTAGGATAATTCATTATTCCTCTCCGCCCAGTGTTCCCAATCCACATAGCCATATCATGACTTTTCCTTAATTGTTCGCCAAAGGTGTGGCCATAATCAGACTCGCGGGGTTTACCGATAGGACGAGGATCAGAAATGTGGGGTTCAGAAACAATGATAACTTTATAGTCCATTTTTATTCCTCCTAACAATTGTTTTACGAGAATTTGATAATTTTGCTATTTTTATTATAGTTCGCATAGCTACGAATGATATGAGTATTATATCACATATTTATGTCGATTTCAATAATTATAAAAACACTGGTCATTATTTAATGGTTTTATAGCTAACCTGCTTAAATAGTACTAGTTTTCTTGTTTTTCAAATGCCCGTTGCTAGCAGCAATTTCAAAGAAGCAGGTCAGAACGGGACCTCTCAAAACTGCGAAAAATAGTACTATTTAAGCTTCAATGTAATTATAACTATATGGTAACTCTTGATTTTTTTTGCTAAATAGCTTAATATTATATAAGAAACTAATAATATAATAGTTATAATAAAAACGAAAGGAAAGAAAGTATGACAAAAATTTGGGAAAATGAAAAGCTAATATGTGTAGAAGAAAAGGATGTACAGTACATACAATTTAAAAAACTATTAGAATACCCAGAAATAAAACATTGTTATACACTAAGAAAGAATTTAAATTTTCCACCAATTTATAAAAATGAACAATTATTAAAGCAAAGCTATAAAAAAATTTGTGACTGTTTAGATTTAGACTATACAAAAATAGTAAAGCCACATCAAACACATACTACAAATGTAGAGATTGTAAATGAAGTAAAATCTTTAGAAAATGTAGATGGCTTATTAACAAATAAAAATGATCTTATATTACTTACTACTTCAGCAGACTGCATTTCTTTACTATTGTATGATCCAATTAAAAAAGTAATTGGAAGTATTCATTCTGGTTGGAGAGGAACACTAGCAGGAATTTGCAAAAATGCAATTAATAAAATGATAGAAAGCTATAATTCAAAACCAGAAGATATAATTTGCTGTATATGCCCAAGTATAAGAAATTGCTGTTTTGAAGTAGATGAAGATGTTAAAAACTTATTCTATGAAAAATATAAAAATTTGCCTGAAATAGAAGATATTATAACAAAACATGAAATAAAAGAAGGAAAACAAAAATACAAAATAGACACAGTAAAAATAAATATTTGTTTATTAAAAAATTTAGGCTTAAAAGAAGAAAACATTGTAGATAGCGATATTTGTACAGTATGCCATAGCAATGAATTTCATTCATATAGAATAGATAAAGAAGACTCTGGCAGGAATGCTGCATTAATAGGGACAGGTCCCGATGCTCATTTTTAAGCACTTAGGGACAGGTCAAATTATTAAAAAGAGGTGAGTTAAAATTATGATACCACAAAAACTAAAAAAAGGTGATACAATAGGCCTTATTTCTCCATCAGATGCTATTACTAAAGATGATTTAGATATAATTAATAAATCTATTTATTTAATGGAAAGTTCAGGGTTTAAGGTAAAATTTGCAGAGCATGCATTGGAAAACACATTAGGTTATGGTGCAACAGCAAAACAAAAAGCAGAAGATATAAATTCAATGTTTCAAGATAATACCGTAAATGCAATATTTTGCATTTGTGGAGGCTTTAATTCAAATAGTACATTTGACTATTTAGATTACGATAAAATTAAATATAACCCTAAAATTATTTGTGGTTTTAGTGATTCTACATCGCTTTTAAATACAATTTATAGCAAAACCGGTTTAGTTACATTTCATGGACCAACCTTTAAAGCATTAACTTCTTGGCAAACAGAATATGGCTATAAAGAAGTAATAAAGCGTTTAGCTGAAGGCGGGCTTAGCTTAGGCACAGCAGATGATGAATACATTACAATAAAAGAAGGAACAGCAAAAGGAATTTTAGTTGGTGGAAATTTAAGCTTAGTAAATGAAATGTCAAGTGGAAAATATCAAATTGATTTTACAGATAAAATTTTATTTATAGAAGAATTATTTTTAGAAACTCCACCAGCATTAGCAAGTAACTATTTGTATAATATGAAACAAAATGGTGTATTGGATAAAATTAAAGGAATATGGGTTGGAAATTATGATGGAAGTGTAACTTTAGAAAAAATTTTACTAGATACATTAGATGGAGAATATAAATTTCCAATAATAAAATCAAATAACTTTGGCCATACAGATAGAAAAACTGTAATTCCAATTGGAACAATGGCAAAAATTAATACAGGGGAAAAAGTTAAAATAGAATTATTAGAAAATTGTGTCGCTTAAGGAACGTTAGTTAAAGCGACAGCTTGTCGCCTATGGGACACATGTTTAAGGGACATGTATTAAAAAATATGACCTGTCCCTAGTAGCTTAAAAATAAGCAATGGGACCTGTCCCCAATATGAAAGGTAGTAAGATATGTACGAAACATGGGAAGAACTAGAAAGTAGTATTCAAAATTGTAGTAAATGTAAGTTATGCCAAAATAGGCATAATATAGTATTTGGAGAAGGAAATAAGGAAACTGACATAATGTTTATTGGCGAAGGGCCTGGTGCAGACGAAGACGCCCAAGGTCTTCCTTTTGTTGGAAAAGCGGGTCAGCTTATGAACAAAGCATTTCAGGGATTAGGAATAAAAAGAGCTGAAGTGTATATTGCAAATATTGTAAAATGTAGGCCACCATCTAACAGAGTACCAGAAGATGATGAAGCGGTTGCATGTTTAGATTATTTACGAAACCAAGTAATATTAGTGAAACCAAAAATAATTGTATTATTAGGAAGTACAGCCCTAAAAAACATTTTAGGAAAAGAATATGGTATAACATCAAGCAGAGGAAACTGGATAGAAAAAAAGGGTATATACTATATGCCAACATGGCATCCAGCAGCATTATTAAGAGATGAAAACAAAAAAGTTGAATTTTGGAAAGATTTAAAAGCAGTTGTAAATAAATATGGAGAACTTAAGAGTAATAAATAAAAAACTTAAATGAGAGGTTTTAAAAAATGAAAGAAACAATGCAAGAAAAATTAAATTATTGTTTAAATTGTGTAGCAAAGCCTTGTAGCAAAAAAGGATGCCCACTTGAAAATGATATTCCAACATTTATTAAATATGCAAAAGAAGGAAATTTAGAAGAAGCATATTATACATTAACTAAAACAACAGTATTAGGAAGTATATGTGGTAGAATATGCCCTCATCAAAAACAATGTGAAGGAAGTTGTGTAAGAGGAATAAAACAAGAGCCTGTTAGCATAGGAGAAATAGAAGCCTATATATTTGATAATGCCTTGGAAAAAGGCTATAATAAAAATATTAAAATAGAAGATGCTTTAAAAGGAAAAAAAGTAGCAGTAGTAGGTGGAGGACCAGCTGGACTTACTTGTAGTGGTTTTTTAGCAATTAAAGGCGCAAAAGTTACAATTTATGAAAAATATAATAACCTTGGAGGAATTTTAAGCCATGGAATACCAGAATTTAGATTAGACCCAAAAATACTAGAAAAAACTATCAACTCCATATTAAGTTTAGGTATAAATGTGGAATATGAAAAAGAATTAGGAAAAAATTTAACATTAGAAGAATTAAAAAACAACTATGATGCAGTATTCTTATCATTTGGAGCTAATATTCCAAGAAAAATGGTAATACCAGGAGAAGATTTAAATGGCGTTTATGGCGGAAACACTTTGCTAGAATTACAAAATCATCCAGATTATACAAACAAAAAAGTAGCAATAATTGGCGGTGGAAATGTTGCTATGGACTGTGCTAGGACTATAAAAGGACTAGGAGCAAAAGAAGTAGTAGTTATATATAGAAGGTCAGAAGCGGAAATGCCAGCAGAGAAAAAGGAAATTGAAGATGCTAAAAAAGAAAGTATAGACTTTTTATTTCAAACTAATATTACAAAAATATTGGGAGATAAAAAAGTAGAAAAAATAGAATGTATAAAAACAGAGCTTATTCAAAAAGAGGGCGAAAATAGAAAAGTACCAGTAGAAATTGAAAACAGCAATTATATTATGGATATGGACTATGTAGTAATGGCAGTAGGTGCAAAAGTAGAAATGGAAATATTAGAAAGCGAAAACTTAACTGCTACAACAAAAAAATATTTAGAAGTAGGGGAAAACTACAACATTAATGGAACTAATATTTTTGCAGGTGGAGATTTAATAGGAACTACATCAACTGTAGCATGGGCAGCAAGAGATGGAAGAGAAGCTGCTAATAAAATAGAAGAGTATTTTAAAGAAAACAAAAAAATCGTTTGATTTCAAACGATTTTTTTCTATTCATTTTCTGTTTCTTTGTTTCCCAAAAATAACTTTCGTAAAGCTTTAAATAAATTAGCAAGTTTAGATTCTTTTACAACTGTTAAAGCTACATTATTAATAATTGCCTCGTATTTATTTTCTAATTCTGCCATTTTATCAACATAATAATTATTAAAATCAAAATAATTTTCTGTAATTCCAATATAATTTTGATAATTATATAACTTTGTGCGGTAAATTTCAATTTCTTGTGTTGTTGTTAAATTATTAAACTCATTATTAAAATAAGAAGAAAATATCAAATCTTGCGTTTGTATAAATACTTTTCTTAAATTAGTTTTATAATTATATATTTTAATACCAATTTTTTGAGCTTTATTAGTGTCACAATTATCTTCTAATAACTGGTTATTTAGCTTAATAATTTTTTCTTCTATGTACAAAATCTTATCCAAATTTTCTTGTATTTTCAAAAATTCTTTCTTACCGAAAAGCCTAATTGCTTCCAATTTAAAAGCATCTGTACTAAAAAATGTACTTTCAAATAATATATCTTCTCCTATTAAATATGTTAATTGCTTAACCAAATTACAAAGAAGTGGATAATAATTAGGACTATTAGTAGGAAGTGAAATTTCATAATATTTTACAATATCTTCTGGTTGTTCTAAAACTTTAGAAGTAAGTAATTGAACAGCGCCTTCATTTAATGCCATACCATAAGTTTTAAATTCACCATATTCGCAAAGACCTAAACGATATAAATTATCATTTTTATCTTTTACTTCTTGCAAATGATGAATAAATTCGTGAATAGCGAATTTTTCAAGTTCATCTAAAGGAACACCTTGTTTAAAATATATTGATGAATTTTTATAAAAATAGTTTGCTTCTGCAAAACCTTCTGGTATTTCAGCTAAAAACATAGGAAGTCTGGCAAATTCTATGAATAATTGCTTAGAGCTAAAATGAGCTTTAGGAAAAGCTTTGCAAATTTTAGAAGATACGTTTTTTGCAAGTGAATTAACACTTAGAGTATCTAACCTTCCAACTATTTCAATTCCATCTTTTTTAAGTTCTGCTTCAATATTCATTAGTTTCTCCTTAGTATTTTCTAGCAAATATTATACAACATAATATGACAAAATTGTATGACAAAACGTTTACAGTTATGTTACAAATATGTAACAAAAAATTAAAATATAAAACATAAAATTCCATAATTAGAGCCAAAATATAATGAATTTGTTGCACAGCACTACTTAATTCATTACATTTTGGCTTTAATAAGTTCTTATGTTTTAATTTATTATTTTACAACAATATTATAAATCTTATTTTTAACGTAAATTTCTTTAGCAATAGTTTTGCCAGCAGTAGCATTTTGAATAGCTGTAAGATTATGTACTTTTTCTTTAACTGAAGTTTCATCTTCATCTATTAAAATTGCTACAGTACCTTTAACTTTGCCATTTACTTGAATTGGAATTTCTATTTCATTATCTACTGTTTTAGCTTCATCATAAGTAGGCCAAGGAGTATTTGCTATTGTATTAGGCTCTCCAATTATTTCAAATAATTCTTCTGTCATATGTGGTACAAATGGGTTTAATAATTGAAGCAATGTTCTAAACTCGGCTTTATTAATTCTTTTTAACCTATAAAACTCATTTACCATTGTCATAAATGTACTTACAGCTGTATTAAACTTCATTTCCTCAATATCAGAAGAAACTTTTTTAATAGCTTTGTGCATCATTTTTTCAAACTCAGGAGAATATGAATCTCCGTCTACTAAAAAGTCTTGCAAATTCCATACACGGTCTAAGAATTTGTTACATCCACGAATACTTTCCATAGACCAAGGTGCTGTTTGATCAAATGGTCCCATAAACATTTCATAAATACGGAAAGTATCTGCACCAAACTCATTTATAATATCATCTGGGTTAATAACATTTCCTTTAGATTTAGACATTTTTTCACCATTTGAACCTAAAATCATACCATGTGAAGTACGTTTTGCATAAGGCTCTTTTGTAGGAACAACGCCAATATCATATAAAAATTTATGCCAAAATCTAGAATATAGTAAGTGTAGAGTAGTATGTTCCATACCACCATTATACCAGTCAACAGGGCCCCAGTAATCTAAAGCTTCTTTAGAAGCAAGTGCATTTTTATTATGTGGATCCATATAACGTAAATAATACCAAGAAGAACCAGCCCATTGAGGCATTGTATCTGTTTCACGTTTAGCAGGCTTTCCGCAATGTGGGCATGTTGTATTTACCCATTCTGTATGTTTAGCAAGTGGAGATTCTCCGTTTTCTCCAGGCTCGTAATCTTCAATATTTGGTAATTCCAAAGGAAGCTCTTCTTCTTTAATTGGAACCCATCCACAGTCTTCACAATAAACCATAGGAATTGGTTCGCCCCAATAACGTTGTCTTGAAAATACCCAGTCACGAAGTTTGTAATTTACTTTTCTAGTTCCAATACCATTTTCTTCTAAGTAGTCAATAACCTTTTTCTTAGCATCTTCTACAGATAATCCTGTTAAAAATCCTGAGTTAATTAACTTTCCAGTAGCAACATCTGTAAATGCTTCTTTTTCTATATCGCAAACAACATCAGGAGAATTTGATTCTATAACTTGAATCATTGGTAGGTCAAACTTTTTAGCAAATTCCCAGTCTCTTGTATCATGAGAAGGAACAGCCATAATGGCACCTGTACCATAAGTAATTAAAACATAATCTGAAACCCAAATAGGAATTTCTTTATTTGTTAATGGGTTAATAGCTTTAATTCCTTTAATTTCAACACCAGTTTTTTCTTTATTAAGTTCAGCACGCTCGAAATCAGACTTCATAGCAGCTTTATTTTGATATTCTTTTACTTCATTTAAATTAGTAATTTCATTTGCTAATTCTGAAATAATAGGGTGCTCTGGGGCTACTACCATATAGGTTGCACCAAATAATGTATCTGGTCTTGTAGTATATACAATAAGTTCTTTATCATGACCACTAATTTTAAATTTAACCTCAGCACCTTCACTTCTACCAATCCAGTTTTTTTGTTGAGTTTTAATTTTTTCTAAATAGTCAACATCATCTAAGTCATCAATTAGCCTTTGAGCATATTCTGTAATTTTAAGCATCCATTGACTTTTTTCCTTTTGAACAACAGGGCTTCCACATCTTTCACAAACACCATTTACAACTTCCTCGTTTGCTAAGCCTACCTTACAGCCTGTGCAAAAGTTAATAGGCATAGTAGTTTTATATGCTAAGCCATGCTTAAATAACTGAATAAAAATCCATTGTGTCCATTTATAATATTCTGGGTCTGTTGTATTTACTACTCTAGACCAGTCAAAAGAAAAGCCTAAAGCCTTTAATTGTTCTGTAAAATGAGCAATATTTTTTTCGGTTGTAATTTTAGGGTGAACATGATTTTTAATTGCATAGTTTTCAGCAGGCAAGCCGAATGCATCAAAACCTATTGGGTACAAAACATTATAGCCTTCCATCCTTTTCTTTCTAGCAATAATATCTAAGGCAGTATAGCTACGTGGGTGCCCAACATGCAAACCTTGTCCAGATGGATAAGGAAACTCAATTAAACCATACCATTTCTTTTTAGAAGGTTCATCTTTTGCATAAAATGTACCTTCACTATACCATTTATTTTGCCATTTTTTTTCAATTTCTTTAAAGTTATATGCCATATTTTTCGCTCCTTTTTTTACTAAAAAATTATTAGCAATATTATATAATAAATTTAAGCCAAAATAAAGGGAAAAGCTTAAAAAAATTCAATTTATAAACTATTTTTTCTATTTACAATAAAAATTCATTAGTATATAATAAAAAAAATGGTAAATACTAAAGAAGAAGCAAACCTAAAATTAAAAATACATTAACCTTTTTAGGTTTAGCGCTATATAATTTAAGAAAAGGGAGGATATAAAAATGGCAAAAGAATTAAGTGAAGAAGAAAAATCAAAGATAAATAAAATGATAGATGACTTAGTTCAAAAAGCAAAACAAGCATCTAAAGAATACATGGAATTAGACCAAGACCAAGTAGATCACATTGTAAAAGAAATGGCAATGGCAGGCCTAGAACATCACATGGAACTTGCTAAAATGGCTATAGAAGAAACAGGTAGAGGCATTTACGAAGACAAAATTACTAAGAATATGTTTGCAACAGAATATATTTATCATAGTATTAAATATGATAAAACAGTAGGAGTAATATCAGAAAATGAAGAAGAGGGTTATGAAGAAATAGCAGAACCAATTGGAATTATTGCAGGTGTAACACCAGTAACAAACCCAACTTCTACAACAATGTTTAAATCATTAATTGCAGCAAAAACAAGAAATGTTATAATATTTGGATTTCATCCAAATTCACAAAAATGTAGCGTTGCAGCAGCAACATATTTAAGAGATGCAGCTATAAAAGCAGGTGCACCAGAAAACTGCATTTTATGGATAGAAGAACCATCAATAGATGCAACAAGAGCATTAATGAATCACCCAGATGTTAACTTAATATTAGCAACAGGAGGAGCTGGAATGGTTAGGTCTGCATATTCTTGTGGAAAACCTGCTTTAGGTGTAGGACCAGGAAATGTACCTTGTTATATAGATAAAACAGCTAATTTAAAAACATCTGTAAATGATTTAGTATTATCTAAGTCATTTGATAACGGAATGATTTGTGCATCAGAGCAATCTGTTATTGTAGATAAAGAAATTTCAAAAGAATTCGAAAAGTTAATGAAAGAAGCAGGATGTTATTTTTTAAATGCAGAAGAGACTAAAAGGCTAAGAGATAGTATGTTTATACAAGAAAAAGGTTGTGCACTTAATGCAGACATAGTAGGAAAAAGTCCTTATAATATTGCAAAAGGTGCCGGCATAGAAGTTCCACAAGATACAAAAGTATTAGTATTGAAAGAAAATGGTGTAGGTATTGAATATCCATTTTCAAAAGAAAAATTAAGCCCTGTACTTGCATATTATGTAGTAAAAAATGCAGATGAAGGAATAGATTTAGCAGAAAAATTAATTGAATTTGGTGGGCTTGGTCACTCAGCAGTTATTCACTCAGAAGATGAAGAAACAATTCAAAAATTCTCAGAAAAAGTAAAGGTAGGAAGAATTATTGTAAATTCTCCATCTACACATGGAGCAATAGGAGATATTTATAACACCAACATGCCATCATTAACTTTAGGTTGTGGAACCTTTGGTGGAAATTCAACAACTGCAAATGTATCATCAGTAAATTTAATAAATATAAAAAGAGTAGCAAAAAGAAGGGTTAATATGCAATGGTTTAAAATTCCAGAAAAAATATATTTTGAAGCTGGCTCTATAGGCTATTTAGAAAAAATGCCAGACATTACAAGAGCATTTATAGTAACAGATGAATCAATGGTAAAACTAGGCTATGTAGAAAAATTATTATATTATTTAAGAAAAAGAAAAGAATATGTTCACTCTGAAATCTTTTCAGATGTAGAATCAGATCCATCTTTTGACACTATTTACAAAGGTGTAGAAAGCATGAGAGAATTCAAGCCAGATGTAATTATTGCGCTTGGTGGTGGAAGCCCAATAGATGCTGCAAAAGGTATGTGGCTATTTTATGAACATCCAGAAGCAGATGCAGAAGGAATGAAACTAAAATTTATGGACATTCGTAAACGTACCTATAAATTCCCAAAACTTGGTACAAAAGCAAAATTAGTAGCTATTCCAACAACTTCTGGCACAGGTTCAGAAGTAACTTCATTTGCAGTTATTACAGATAAAAAGCAAAACAAAAAATATCCTTTAGCAGATTATGAATTAACACCAGATGTTGCTATTGTAGACCCAGAGTTAGTAATGAGCCTTCCAAAATCAATTACAGCAGATACTGGAATGGATGTATTAACACATGCAATAGAAGCCTATGTTTCTAATATGGCATCAGATTTTACAGATGGTTTAGCAGAAAAAGCAGTAGAATTAGTATTTAAGAATATTAGAGAAGCATATAACAATGGAAGCAACAAAGTAGCTAGAGAAAAAATGCACAATGCAAGTACAATTGCTGGAATGGCATTTACTAACGCATTTTTAGGAGTAAATCACTCACTTGCACACAAAATAGGTGCAGAATTTCACTTGCCACATGGAAGAATTAACGCTATTTTACTTCCATATGTTATTAGATACAATAGCCAAAAACCAACAAAATTTGTATCTTTTCCAAAGTATGAATATTTTGTAGCAGATCAAAAATATGCAGATTTATCTAGAAGAATGAACTTCCCTGCTTATGGAAATGAAGAAGGAGTAAATTCATTAATAGAAGAAATTAAAAAATTAAATAATGACCTAAATATTCCAAAATCTTTTAAAGAAGCAGGAATAAATGAACAAGAATTTTTAAGCAAAGTAGATATGTTAGCAGAAAGAGCCTTTGAAGACCAGTGCACAACATCAAACCCAAGACTTCCATTAGTAGAAGAATTAAAACAAATACTATTAGATAGCTATTATGGAAAATAAGAAGGTGGCTTTGCAACAAGTATAAGTTTTCTCTGCAAACTATATAGCCTAAGGAAACTTAGGCTTTTTGTATGTTACATTAAAGCATAATAATTTGACATAATTTAGTAAAAATGGTATACTATATATATCAACCAAAAGGTTGAAATACTTTTTAGGAGAGAAATACAAAATGACAAATGTGGAAAAGGCGACAAGCATCCTTCGGGAACTGGAGGAGAAAGGGATGACACTCGGGGACTTGGCCAATTTCATCGAAAGGGTGGAAAGTTTGAACCCTAATTTCGGTGATTCTGTCGAGACCGCCGAGTCCACAGAGCCCGGAATCAAGGATGATGTATCCTTGGAAAAGGAAATTACCAGTCTCATGCATGAGATTGGGATTCCTGCTAACATCAAGGGATACGCATACGTTCGGCGCGGCATTGAGATGGTATGCGAAAACCCGAATCTCATAAATGCTGTTACGAAGGAGCTGTATCCCAGGGTGGCAAAGGAATTTGCCACAACACCGTCTCGCGCGGAACGCGCCATACGCCATGCCATTGAGGTTGCATGGGACCGCGGAAACGTGGAAGTGCTCGGCAAGTATTTCGGGTACACCATAAGCGGTCTCAAGGGCAAGCCGACAAACAGCGAGTTCATCGCTATGATTGCCGACAGCTTGCGCATAAAGTACAAGCTGTAATTTCTCGCCATCAGCCCATGGAAAATTTCCATGGGCTGATTTTTTTTTCTTCATTTTTACGTAATAATCTTGTATTTCGTAGTAAAAATAGGTATAATATCACAAGTTTGACACTTTCAAAAGAGTAAAAAGTCCATAATGCAGTCATAGACTAGATTATGGACTTTTA
>CANQPV010000019.1 GCA_947625825.1 uncultured Clostridia bacterium
TTTTTTGTTACTCTGTGCAAAACTAGAAGTTTTTTGTTTCCCCCAGCATAGCTGGGGGTTTACTTTAAAGTTAAAAATAGCGAAAGTAGCTAAAAGCCACTTTCGCTATTCTTTAGTTATGATATTACTTTTAAAATATTTTTCTTTAATTCTGGCTTTTTTTCTTGTATTTCATAAACCATTTGTAAATTTTGTGCTTGAATATTTGCTAAATTTTTATTATTTGCATGAATATATGCTAATTTTTCTCCTTTTTGAACACCGCTTCCTATTTTCTTTTCTAAAACAATTCCTACCTCTGGAAGAATAATGTCTTCTTTTTTTATTCTTCCGGCACCCAAATTCATAGATATTTCTCCTACTTTTTGAGCATTCAAGCTAGCAACATAACCACTATTTTTAGCAAATACAGGAACTACATATTTAGCTTTTTTAAAATTTTGTGTATTTTCCAAAAAGCTTGTATTTCCACCTTGTGATGATACCCATTTTTTTAATTTTTCAAATGCTTTTCCATTTTGAATATTTTCTAATATTTTTTGCTTGTTTTCTTCTATGTTTTGGCCTTCTCCTGCTAATTTTATCATATAACTTCCTAATTCTAGTATTACTTCTTTTACATCTTGCTCCATATTTCCTTTTAAAAATTCCACAGCTTCTATAACTTCTAAAGAATTTCCTACTGCTTTTCCTAATGGTTCTTCCATATTTGTAATTACACAAACTGTTTCTTTACCCGCTAAATTTCCTATTTTTTTCATCATGCTAGCTAAATTTTCTGCATCTTTTATATTTTTCATAAAAGCTCCGCTTCCACAAGTTACATCTAATACAATTTTATTAGCACCTGCAGCTATTTTTTTACTCATAATACTAGAGCTAATAAGTGGTATGCTTTCTGTTGCAGATATAACATCTCTTAAAGCATATAATTTTTTATCTGCCGGAGCTAAATTTAGTGTTTGGCCAATTACAGATATACCATTTTTCTTAACATTTTGCATAAATTCTTCTATTGTAAGATTTGTTTTATATCCAGGAATGGATTCTAATTTATCTATTGTTCCACCAGTGTAGCCTAGTCCTCTACCAGACATTTTTGCAACTGGAATATTAAAAGATGCAATTATTGGAGCTAAAATTAAAGTTACTTTATCGCCTATTCCTCCTGTAGAATGTTTATCTACAACTGCTCCTAATTCTGATAGATCTAAAATATCTCCAGAATGTGCCATGGCAAGTGTTAAATTTGTAGTTTCTTCTTCATTCATACCATTTATATAAATTGCCATTACTAAAGCTGCTGCTTGGTAATCTGAAATAGTTCCATTTGTATAGTTTGTAACAAAATATTCAATTTCTTCTTTATTAAGCTCTAATTTATCTCTTTTTTTAGCTATTATTTCTTGAATATTCATTTTAAGAATCACCCTTTCTAGCACTAAATAAATAGATGAACTTCTTTATATATATAACAAAATTTTTATATAAAATGTGTTATAAATGTTTTTCTATGAAGTGGGCATGGTCCATATTCTTTAAGAGCATTAATATGTTTTGCTGTTCCATAGCCTTTATGTGCTTCAAAACCATATTGTGGATAAACTTCATCCCATTTTCTCATTATTCTATCTCTAGTAACTTTTGCAATTATAGAGGCACATGCTATTGAGTAACTAATTGCATCTCCATGAATAATAGATTTATATGGAATTCCATCTGTATCTATTTTTGTAAGTGCATCTACTAAAATAACCTCTGGTTTTTGCAAACCTTTTTTAGCTAATTTTTCTTCTGCTTCTTTTATAGCTATTGTTAAGCCTTTTTTGGTAGCTTGTAAAATGTTTATTTCGTCTATTTCTGTTTGATTAATAATTCCAATTCCATAACTAATTGCTTCATTTGTGATAATTTCATATAAATTTTCTCTTTTTTTCTCTGATATTTTTTTTGAATCATTTATGCCTTCTATCATAGAATTTTCTGGCATTATACAGCATGCCACAACTACTGGGCCTGCTAGAGGTCCTCTACCAGCTTCATCAATTCCTGCAATTAGTTTTATTCCTTTTTTATAAAATTCTTTTTCTTCTTTTTTTAAATTAGTTAATCTTTCTAATTCTTTTTCTTTCATTATTATTCCTCATTTATATCTGTTTCTAAATTTTCTATTTGTGTTAATTCATAATAAGTATTTCCGTCAGAATAAGTAAATCCCTTTGTATAATAAACTTCATTTGTAGTATATTCTACAATATAATAAGTGTTTTCTTCTAATGCTACTTTTTCTAACCCAAGTTCTTCCAAATTTTCTTTATTTAATACATAATATTTTTTTTCTTTTTCGCTAATATCAATATTTTCTTTTTCTATAAATTGTTTAATGGTTTCATTTTCTTGCATGTCTAAAAGTTTCGTTCCCTTTAGTATTTCTTCATTTTTCTTTTCTAAGGTATATTCCCCTTGTATTGTTTTTACTTTAGCTTGAACTAAAAGCATATCTGTTTTAATGTCTTCTAAACATTCTTTGGCATATTGCATTCTAGCATAATATACTATAGCAAAAACTAATGCAGTAATAACTACTACTAAAATTGCAGTTGTTATTAAGGTCATTGCCTTTTCGCTTTTCATTTTAATTCTCCTTTTCTTGCTTTATTTAATGTATATTTTTTAATACTATATCATAAAAATACAAATTGAGCAATAATAGATTTTAGTCAAAATGGAGCTTAAGCATATACTCTTTTTGAAATAAGAATACATATTTAAGCTCCATTTTGAAATCAAGTGAATTTTTTACACTATATTTTTGAAATAAATTTTAAGATGACATTTTTGATAGCCTTTTTGCGTCATTACTAGAAATTGTTTCTAAGGCTGCAATTCTAATAGAATGAGTTTGAGTTATTTCCTCTAAGCTTTCTACTTTTTCTTCTAATTCTTCTTGTTTTTGTTGATGCATAGAATAACCATCAAAAAGTGCTGGTATTTTATTTGTAACTGCATCTTCAATAATAAGCATTGTTCTTTGAAAGCTTTTCATCATTTCTTTTAATTCCTTAATGTCTTCATCATGTTGTTTTAAAATAGCTTTAATTTCTTTAATATCTTTACTATGTTCTTGTAATGTAGCTCTAACTTCTGCCATTTCTTTTTCGTAAACGTCCTTTGTTACGCACTCGTCTAGTTTAGCTTTAATTTCTTTAATGTCTTTGCTATGTTCTTGTAATGTAGCTCTAACTTCTGCCATTTCTTCGCTGTGTTCTTGCAATGTAGTTTTAACTTCTGTCATTTCTTTTTCATAAACTTTCCTTGTTACGCACTCATCTAATTTAGCTTTAATTTCTGACATATCTTTAGTATAAATTTCTTTAGTTACTTGATTTTCCATATGCTTCACCACCCTTCTTCTAAAATTTCAAGTTGTATTAACTTGATAGAAAATATTATAACAAGTTTTATTTTCATAATCAACCTTTTTATAAAAATTTACCAATAAATTTTACGACATTTTTCTACATTTTTTGCAACGCAAATGGACTAGAAAAAATACAAAATATTCACATTTTTTTCACAAATATATTGTATTATAATAGTGTTTTAAGATATTATATTATTTAAGATAATTAAAAATTTTTGGAGGTAAAAAAATGGATGAAAATGAAAATAATAATGTAAACAATCAAATTTTTAAAAATGTAACTTCAAGTAATGCTCAAACAAGCTATAAAGCTTTTTATGATGAAAACAAAAAACAAAAATCTGGCGGTGCCGGTTTTGGTAAAACAGTAGTACTTCCTTTTGTATGTGGCATTTTAGGTGCTACAATAGTTATTGGAAGTGCTATCACAATTCCTAGTTTAAAACAATTAATAGTGCAAAAATTAGTTACTGCACCTTCTAATTCTTCTAGTGAAAATAGTAATAATAATTCTACTGCTAATTTAAATACTTTAGCTATTTCTTTGCAAAGCTACTCAGATACAGCTATAGGGGTAGCTAAAAAAGTTCAGCCTTCTATTGTTGCTATAACTGTAGAATACTCTGTTAACTCTATTTTTAACAGAAATCCACAAACTGCAACTGCAAAAGGTTCTGGTATTATAATTAGCGAAGATGGCTATATTTTAACAAATAATCATGTTGTAAGTTCATCTAGTTCAAGTTCTTTTTATGAAATTGAAGAAGCTAGTAAAGTAACTGTTAAATTGTATAATGATGATACTGAATATGAAGGAAAAATTATTGGTACAGATAGTCAAACTGATTTAGCGGTTATTAAAATTGAAAAAGATGGATTAACTGTTGCTGAACTTGGAGATTCTGATTCTGTTCAAGTTGGAGAATTTGCAATGGCAATTGGTAGTCCCCTAGGATTAGATAACAGTGTAACTGCTGGTATTGTAAGTGCAGTAAATAGAGAAGTTTCTGATGAAGACGGAAATAAGTATGTTGCTATTCAAACTGACGCTGCAATTAACGCAGGAAACAGTGGCGGAGCTTTAGTAAATAGCAAAGGTCAAGTAATAGGTGTAAATACCCTAAAACTTTCTGGCACTGGTGTAGAAGGTGTTGGATTTGCAATTCCTATTAATTCTACTAAAGATATCTATGAGCAATTAATTGAATATAGCAAAGTAAAAAGACCATATATTGGAATTAGTGGAACTGATTTAACTGAAGATTTAGTAAAGAAAAATAATTTACCAACTCTTGGTATTTATATTCGTACAATTGATGAATTTTCTGCTGCTGAAAAAGCTGGTTTAAAAATTGGTGATATTATTATTGAAGCAGATGGCACAAAAGTTACTAAAGTAGATGAATTAAATGAAATTAAAAACAAGAAAAAAATTGGAGATACAATTAAATTAAAAGTTAATCGTGACGGAAAAGAAAAAGAATTTACAGTTACTTTACAAGAGCAACCTTAACTTATTAATGAATTTTTCGAACTTTTTGTAATAGATGCAAAAAGTTCGATTTTTTAATTTTTTTAGACGAAGGCAAAAAGTTCAAATTTTTTTAAAGCTTTTTTGATGAATACAAAAAATTTAAAAGTAGCCAATTCTCTTTTGGCTACTTTTTTTGAAAATAAAAGGGGATGTTTTACTAATTTATAGTCAACAACGGAGTAACTTTATTATTGACTACATATATAATATACTAAAGTTATTTGTCTATATTGTGAACTAAAAGTGATAAGTTAGAAAATAAAATTAAATTATTTCCTAGTTATAAATATATTTTTGTGGGTTTACACTGCTTCCATTTATTCTAATTTCAAAGTGTAAATGGTTACCAGTTGAGTTACCTGTTGATCCAACTGCGCCAATTATATCTCCTGCTTTTACTTTGTCTCCAACTTTTGCATATAGTTTGCTACAATGTCCATAATAAATTTCAACACCATTTCCACAATTTACAATAACTAAGTTTCCATAGCTTCCCTTGTACCCGGACCATGTAACAGTTCCTTCTGCTGCAGCTTTAATTTTTGTACCATAAGGTGCTGCAATGTCTAGCCCTGTATGTGCATGTGAACGTATACTTTCTCTACTTCCATATCTGGATGTTATTACACCTGTAATTGGTTTTTGAGCTAAATAAACACCATTTACAGAAGAAGATTTTATTTCTTCTAATTCGTTAGATATTTCTTTTTCTGCTACTTGTATATTTACTGTTTTATATTCATCTTTATTTTGTGTATAAACTTCATTAATTCCAACTTCTGATGTAACATCAGAATATTTACTTTTTATTTCTTTAGCTAAACTTTCAGCTTCTTCTAATGTATTTACAATAGATTTTTGTTTATTATCTATTGTAACAGCATAATATTTATAGGTAATTTTTGTTTGATCTTGTATTTTAGCCATTATTTCATTTTCATTTATTTCTTCTTTTTTGTTTACAAAAGCAAATTCATATTTTACCGTAACACCATCTATAGCTACAATATTTTCAGGTTCATTATTATATATTAGCTCATTTACTTTTGCTTCAAAGCTATTTTTATTATTTATATATCCTAATTTTTCTCCATTTGCACTAACTATGCATACTGGTTTATATTTTATGAAAATTATTGTCATAACAATAAATAAAGCAATCGCTATTAGATTTATACATCTAATCATTTCTTTTGTGTAATATTTTATTTTATTGTTTAAAATAAATTTCACTCTCCTTTTTCGCTATACACAACATCTTTAATTATACCATATATTTTGCGTAATTTCAAATAATTTATACCTATAAATACCACTCATATTTATTTAATTAAAATTTATTAGTTTTAAAATTCGAATTTATATATACTTTTCTCCTTTTTTCTCTTGTTTTCTTTTGTTTTCTTCATTTTTTAAATATATAGTTTAATAACTTTGTCTAGCTTCTTCCTTTGGATAAACTATTTTTCCAAATCTAATTTCATTTATTTTTTTCTGCATTTCCATTATTATAAGTGGCATTATTGAAATTCCTACAGTATATAGCCACTGAATACCTGTTAATGGAACTAATTTGAATAAATTTGCAATAGGCGGAATTACTACAACTATAACTTGCAATAAGCTGCCTAAAATAAATGCCCCTAATAAATATTTATTTTCTAAAAATCCTACTTTAAATAAGGATTCATCTGTTTTAATATTAAAACTATGCACTAATTCTAAAAGTCCTAAAGATACAAATGCCATTGTTCTTCCAACTTCCACATTATATAAATAATTTCCAATACTAAAACTAAATAATGTTAATATTCCAAGCATTGTTCCTTCTGCAAATATTTTTGCCCATAATCCATCTGCAAAAATTCCTTTTTTACTATCTCTTGGCTTTTTATTCATAATGTCTTTATCTGGCTTTTCTAGTCCAATAGCAATTGCTGGAAGTGAATCTGTTACTAGGTTTATCCATAATAATTGTATTGCAAGTAATGGCGATTTTAGACCTAATAAAAGGCCTAAAAATATTGTAACAATTTCACCAATATTAGTAGCAATTAAAAAATGAACTGCTTTTTTAATATTATCAAAAATATTTCTTCCTTGTTTTACTGCTTCAACTATTGTTACAAAATTATCATCTGTTAATACCATATCTGCTGCATTTTTAGCAACATCTGTGCCGTTTTGCCCCATTGCAATTCCAATATCTGCTTGTTTTAAGGCTGGTGCATCATTTACACCATCTCCTGTCATTGCAACTACTGCTCCTGTTGATCTATAACTATTTACAATTTTTACTTTATGCTCTGGAGTAACTCGTGCAAAAACTGAATAATTCATAATGTTCTTTTTTAAAACATTGTCTGGAATTTCATCTAGTTCTTCTCCTGTTATGCTTAAATCTCCAGTTTTTAATATTCCAAGTTCTTTTGCTATTGCAGTAGCTGTTGCAATATGATCACCTGTAATCATTACTGTTTTTATTCCTGCTTTTCTACAAGTTGCTACTGCCTCTTTTACACCTTCTCTTGGTGGATCTATCATTCCTATTAATCCAACAAAATTTAAGTTTTGCTCTATATTCTTACTATCTATTACATTTGGAAGATTACTTACATCTAAATAGCTAATTGCAAGAACTCTTAAGGCTTTTTCAGCCATTTGCAAGTTTTGTTTTTCTAGCTGTTTTAAAACAGTATTATCTAATGGAATTAACTTTCCATCTTGATAAATTTGCTTGCACCTTTTTAATAATACATCTGGTGCTCCCTTTGTAATTATACGATAGCCTGAGTATGTTTTGTGAATAGTTGTCATCATTTTTCTGTTAGAATCAAATGGAATATCTGCTACTCTATTCATTACATTATATAATTGTTCTTTATTTTCTCCTAATTCTATGGCTTTATTTACAATAGCAACTTCGGTTGGCTCTCCATTTACTTCTATATTTCCATTACTTTGAAAAACATCTACATCTGTACACATTGTAGCAAGTTGCATTATCCATTTTGAAAAACTAACATCTGTAATTTCTCCATTGCTACTTACAATATTTGTTACTTGCATTTTATTTTGGGTTAATGTTCCTGTTTTATCTGAACAGATAACACTACTGCTTCCCAAAGTTTCTACAGCTGGAAGTTTACGAATAATACTATTTTTCTTTGCCATTTTTGTAACTCCAATAGAAAGCATAATGGTAACTATTGCAGGAAGTCCTTCTGGGATTGCTGCAACTGCTAGTCCAACAGATGTCATAAACATTTCTATAGGCTCAATTTTCTTCATAATTCCAATTAAAAATATGAAAACACAAATTGTTAAGCATGCAATTCCTAACGTTTTTCCTACTTGTCCTAATTTTCTTTGAATTGGCGTTTCTGGTGATTCATTTACTAAAATCATTTTAGCAATTTTGCCTACTTTTGTGTTCATACCAGTTTCTGTTACTATCATTTCACCATGACCATTTACTACTATTGTTGTGCTAAAAGCCATGTTTACCATATCTCCTAAAACGGCTTTTTCTGGCAATATACTACTTGCTTCTTTTAAAATCGGAACATTTTCACCTGTTAAGCTAGCCTCTTCTATTTTTAAATTAGAAGAAAATATTAATCTTCCATCTGCAGGTACATAGTTTCCAGCCTCTAAAATTGCAATATCTCCTGGAACTACTTCTTCTCCTTTTATTGTAAGTACTTTTCCATCTCTTCTTACTTTGCAAGTTGGTGCAGACATTTTCTTAAGAGCTTCTAGTGATTTTTCCGCTTTTGTTTCTTGCACTAAGCCCATAATAGCATTAAAAACAACAATAGCAATAATTATAATTGAGTCAAAATAGTCATTGCTTCCTTCTACTTTAGCTACTACTGCTGATATAACGGAAGCAATAAGTAAAATAATAATCATGAAATCTTGAAATTGTTTCAAAAATCTAATTATAATTGATTGTTTTTTTTGCTTATCTAGCTCATTTAAACCATACTTTTTTCTTCTTTCTTCTACTTGTTTACTGCTTAAGCCATTATTTAAATTTGTTTTTAATTTTTGCTCAACCTCTTTTGCTGATAATGTATGCCACATTTTAATTTCCCCCTTCATAAAATTAATCTTTTGCAGTTATACTTTTTAGTATTATATGAGGCTTGTCTTAAAATTATGACAATAAATGAGCTAAGTTAGTTGCTTTACTACTTACAAATCATTATATGGGTATAAAAAAATAGAGTAAAGGTATGAGACCTTTACTCTATGGAGTGCTTAAGAATCAAAATAGCTTAATTACTTCTTTCAAATCTCTAAGTGCATCGACTTCGGAGATATAAGTAATCTCTGTTCGGCTTGAAGGAATTCCACGTGCTAACCTGCTCACTTTTGCAGTTTTTTCATACAGCAGAATAATCGGAATTCCTTTTTCGCTTGCCATCTCAAGCTCTGCTCCGACGCCAAGGGAAGGTTCTCCAACATAGGCAATTACAAGGCTCGAAGATTGTACCCTTGCCTTGTCTATGCGGTATACTTTTTTTGGACTTACGTCAGGGTTCTTCACGGGGTCTGTGTGTAAGTGAGGAATATACGGCTCATAGCCAAGCTCACTTACAACCTTACCAATCTGTTCGTAGAATTCTCTCCGACCAGAATTAGTAAGTGCACCAGAGATGTACACTTGCTTTTTCAAGCTTTACACTCCTTTCATAATTCATTCTTTTTAAGAATGTATAAAAATTATATCACATTTTATGGAAACTTACAATTACTTTATTTAAATCTTGATTTTTGGGTATATTTAGTATAATATATAGTTGTTATTAGATGCTAAAATACATTTAGGAGGAGAAAATGAAATTATATTTATTAAAAGATTATATTTCTGCTTTGCAAAAAGAAGATTTAATAGATTGTATTCCATCTGAAATAGATTTTTCTATTTTAGAAAATACACAAGTTGAAAAACTTAGTCACAATTCTAAAGATACTGTACCTAATACTTTATATGTTTGCAAAGGCTTAAATTACAAGCCTGAATACCTAGAAGAAGCAATTAAAAATGGGGCTATTTGTTATGTTGCAGAAAAAGAAAATGTTACTAAACCTAATTTTCCTCATATTGTAGTAAAAGATATTAGAAAAGCTTTAGCATGTTTATCTTGCATGTATTATGACTACCCCGCTGAAAAAATTAATATGATTGGTATTACTGGAACAAAGGGGAAATCTACTACTGCCTACTATATTAAAAGCATTTTAGATAATTATATGAAAGAAAATGGTATGCCAGACACTGCAATTCTTTCTTCTATTGATGCTTATGATGGAAAAAGCTGCAAGGAATCTTTAATTACTAGTCCTGAATCAATTGAAATTCAAGAACATATACGAAATAGTGTTGATTGTAATATGAAAAATTTTGTTATGGAGGTTAGTAGCCAAGCTCTTATGTTAAATAGAGTTCATGATATTTACTATAAAGTTGGCGTATTTTTAAATATTTCTGAAGACCATATAAGTGCTATTGAGCATCCTAATTTTGAAAATTATTTTGAATGTAAATTAAAAATATTTAATCAAACAGAAACAGCTTGTATTAACCTAGATTCAGACTATTCTAACATTATTTTAGAAAATAGTAAAAAAGCAAAAAGAGTTATTACATTTAGTGCCAAAGATAAAAATGCAGATGTTTATGGCTATAACATAAAAAAACAGGGGCATAATGCAATTTCTTTTAGAGTAAGAACTCCTAAATTTGAGCAGGACATGCTTCTTACAATGCCAGGTTTATTTAATGTTGAAAATGCCTTAGCTGCAATAAGTATTGCAATTAGTTTAGATATTCCTTATTCTAATATTTATGAAGGGCTAAAAGTTGCACGTGCAAGTGGAAGAATGGAATCTCATGTAAGTAAAGATGGAAGTATTATTGTTATTGTAGATTATGCACATAATAAACTAAGTTTTCAAAAGTTATATGAATCTACTAAGCAAGAATACCCAGATAAAAAAATTGTTACTGTTTTTGGCTGCCCTGGTGGTAAAGCACAGCTCCGTAGAAGAGATTTAGGAACTTTAGCAGGTATAAATTCAAATATTAGTTATTTAACTGCAGAAGACCCAGGCCCTGAAGATACTGTTGAAATTTGTAAGGAAATTGCAGGTTATATTTCTAAAGAAAATGGAAATTACAAGATTATAGAAAACCGTGGAGAGGCTATTAAAAATGCAATTTTAGAAAATCCAAATAGTGTTATTTTAATTACTGGAAAGGGTAATGAAACAAGACAAAAATATGGTAAGCAATATCTTCCATGCCTTACTGATACAGAATATGCTACAGAGGCTTTGGAAGAATATGATAAGAAGATTTCTTGATTATGAAAAGTATATAAATATATAAAAAAAGCAAAAATATATGAATTAAAATTCATTATATTTTTGCTTTTTTATTTTATTCATAAAATCTAAAACAATGTTTTAGTGCATATCTATTTAGCTGACCTGTCCCCAAGTGCTTGAGAATAAGCATTTGGACCTGTCCCCAATCTAATTGAAAGCAATTTACTAATACCGTTTTCCTCCATTGTAATACCATAAACTGTGTCTGCCGCTTCCATTGTTCCTTTTCTGTGTGTTATAACTAAGAACTGGGTTTCTTTGCAGAATTTTTTTAAGTATTCTGCAAAACGATATACGTTTACATCATCTAGCGCTGCTTCAATTTCATCTAATATGCAGAATGGTGCTGGGTTTATTTGAAGTATTGCAAATAAAAGTGCAATTGCTGTAAAGGCTTTTTCTCCACCTGAAAGTAACATCATGTTTTGCAATTTTTTTCCTGGTGGTTGAACATTTATATCTATTCCACATTCTAGAATATTTGCTTCATCTTCTAGTATTAGTTCTGCCTTTCCACCACCAAATAATTCGCTAAATACACTGTTAAAGTTTTGGTTTATTTGTGCAAATTTTTCTTTAAATTGCACCTTCATATTTTCTGTTATGTCTGTAATTACTTTTCTTAATTTTGTGGCTGTGTTTTCTAAGTCTAGCCTTTGTTCTGATAAGAAATCATATCTTTCTTTAGTTTTTTTGTATTCTTCAATAGAATCAATATTAATGCTTCCTAAGTCTTTTATTTTATCTCGTAAATGTTTTACTTGTTTTTGAGCAGATGCAATGTTTTCTGGCTTTTTATAGTTTTCTACTGCATTTGGTGTTAATTCATATTCGTTCCATAGCTCTTCTGTTAGTTCATTTATATCTTCTTCCATTTTTGATTTTTTTACATCTAATTTTACTATTTGCTCTTTTAAATCTTCTAATGTGCTAAATTTGCTATTTATTTGCTCTTCTGTTTTTGCTAATTCTTCATTTTTAGAAATTCTTTGCTCTTTTAAATTTTCTATTATGCTAGAGCTATTTGTTACTTCTTCTTTAATTTTAACAATTTGTGCTTCATTTTCTGTAATAGCTAATTCTAATTTTTCATTTTCTGCTGTAAAGCTTAAAATTGAAGCATTTTTTGTTTTAATACTATCTTGTAAGTTTTGAATATCTAAATTAATTCTTTCTACAATTTCATTAATTGAACTTTCACTTTCATCAAATGAGCCAACTGAAATTTTTAAGTTAGTAATATCCATATTTAAGTTATCTATATATGCTTGTTGATCTTTATTTCCAATTGAAAATTGTTCTATAACGCTATTTGTTTCTTCATTTTCTTTATTTAAAGCCTCTATTTTTTCTTCGTTTAATTTCTTTTTATTTATATTTTCTTCTTTTTGCTTATCTGATAAAGTAACATCTTCTTTTAGTTTTGCAAGCCTTTCTTCTAGTTTACTAATATTTTCTTCTATTGCAACCATTTTTTGCTTTTCAGTTGCATAAACTATTTCTATTTCTTGCAAAGTTTTTTCTAGTTTTGCAGTTTCTTCTATGTTACCACTTATTGATTCTGCATAATTTTCTTTTTCTTCTGTTTTTTCTTTAATTTGCTTTTCTAATTTTTTAAGCTCGCTTTCTAGTAGCTTAATTTCTCTACTTCTTCCTAAAATGTTTACAGTTTTGCTTGGCACACTACCCCCTGAAATAGAACCACTAGAGCTAATAATATCTCCATCTAAAGTAACTATACGAAATGAATAGTGATCTTTTTTAGCTAAGTTTATAGCTGTGTCCATATCTTTTACAACTACTGTTTTACCAAGTAAATTAAGTACAATTTGCTCATAGTTTTTATCACATTTTACTAAGTCTGATGCAATTCCTATAACTCCATCTATTTTAGTTAGTTTTTCTAACTTTTTTCCTTGAATAGATGCAACTGGTAAAAATGATGCTCTACCTAAACTATTTTTTCTTAAATATTCAATTAACTTTTTAGCATCTTGCTCTGTTTTTGTAACAATATTTTGAAGTGACTGGCCTAAACACATTTCAATAGCAAGTTCATATTCTTTTTCAACAGAAATTAAATTTGCTAAAACTCCATAAGTTCCTTGTTTTAAACTACTATTTTCTTCACATGCTGTTAATAGAGATTTAACTGTTTTATGATAGCCTTCTTTTTCTTTTTCTGTTTCTACTAAAAATTGATGTCTTGCTGATTTTATTCTTTGTTCATAGGTTAGTTTATTAATTTGCTCTTCATATTGCTTTAATTTATTCATGTTTTCTTCTTTTTGTTTTATGCTTTTTTGTAAATTACTATTTGCTACATTTCTTTTATTTTCTAATTCATTAAAGCCTTCCCAAAGTTCTTGTTTATTTATTCTTGTTTTATCTAATTCTGAAATTACAGAATCTATTTCATTTTTTAGTTGTTTTTTTCTTTTTTCTAAGTTTTCAAAGTTAGCGTCTATTGTGCTATTTTGTGCTATTATTTCGTATTTTTGATCTGTATTTGCTTCTAGCTGTTTCTTTTTTGATTCTATTTCTAATTCTTTTGCTGATAATTTTTTAGTAAGCTCATCTAATTCTTTTTGCTTGCCTTTAAGTTCTTCTTCAAATTTTTGCTTATTACTACTTAAATTTGTTTTCTTTTCTAACTTTTGTGCTTGTTCTTCTTGTAATTGCAAAATTCTATTTTTTACTTCTTCAATTTCTGTTTCTAGTCTTTCTTTGTTAGAATTGTTATTTTGTATTCTTTCTTTATTAATTCCAATTTCAGAATTTATTTTTTCAATTTTATTAGTGCTTTCAAATCCTAAGTTTTGTGCTGATTCAATTTGAGCTGTTAAATTATCTAGCACTTGCCTTAATTCTTCTTTAGAAGCTTGAAGTTTTTCCATCTTGCTATCTTCATCTGTTTTTTGAGATGTAATAATTTCTTCATCTTTTAACAAGCTTTCTAATTTTTCTTTATATGTTTTTATATTATACACAAAAAGGCTTACTTCAATAGATTTAAGCTCTTCTCTTAAATCTAAAAATTGTTTTGCTTTATCTGATTGCAACTTTAATGGCTCAAGGTTTGATTCTATTTCTGATAAAATATCATTAATACGTAGTAAATTAAGCTTAGTTTGCTCTAGCTTTTTTTCTGACTCTTGCTTTCTTGTTCTAAATTTAACAATTCCTGCTGCCTCTTCAAAAATATGCCTTCTATCTTCTGATTTGTTGCTTAAAATTTCGTCTATTTTTCCTTGACCTATAATGCTGTAGCCATCTTTTCCAATGCCTGTGTCCATAAATAGTTCTAAAATATCTTTTAAACGACATGGTACTTTATTTATTAAATATGCAGTTTCTCCGCTACGATATAGCTTTCTTGTAACTGTTACCTCTGTATATTCTATAGGAAGTTTGCCATCTGTGTTATCTATAACAATAGAAACTTCAGCAAAGCCTAAAGATTTTCTAGCTTGGGTACCTGAAAATATAACATCATCTGACTTAGAGCCTCTTAAAGATTTCATGCTTTGCTCTCCAAGTACCCAGCGGATTGCATCAGAAATATTACTCTTTCCAGAGCCATTTGGACCAATTACAGAAGTAATTCCTTGTTTAAATTCTAAAATAGTTTTGTCTGCAAAAGATTTAAATCCTTGCATTTCTATTCTCTTTAAATACATTTTTTTCACCTATCTTGCAACTTATTTTATATAATTTTTTTGCACTTTTCAATTATTTCATTTAAATTAACATTTTTAATTTGACGATTTTCCATTAAAATATTGCCTTTTACTATAGTAGTTTGTACATTTTTGCCACTTGTGTTATATACTAAATTTGCTACTTCATTTAAATTTGGTACCATTTTAATGTTATCTAAATTTTCTTCTATATCTACTAAAATAATGTCAGCATCTTTTCCTACTTCTATGCTTCCTACTTTTTGTTCTAAGCCCAATAGCTTTGCTCCATTTATTGTTGCCATTTTTATAATATCTTTTGCACTAATTCTTGGTTCGTTTTCATGTATACCACCTTGAATTAAACATGCAATTTTCATTGTTTCAAACATATCTAAATTGTTCCCAGAGCCTTGCCCATCTGTACCGAAGTGCAACATTTAAGCCTTCTTTTAAATATTTAGTAGTATCTGCTATTTTACAGCCTAGCATTAAATTAGAAACTGGGTTATGTGCTATTCCGCAATCCATAGTTTTTAATATGCTAATATCTTCATCATTTAGTTTTACAGAGTGTGCTAATATAGTATGTATTCCATCAAAATATTTCTTTAATACTTTGCTTGCAGGCATTCCATGCATTTTTTGAATGTCTGATATTTCATCTATGCTTTCTAGAAAATGCACATGCACTGGCAAATTATATTCTTTTGCTATGTTTGCTGCTTTTTGTAAACACTCGCCCGAGCAAGTATATAAACCATGTGGGGAAACAGTATATGTAATTAAATCATTTTGTTTATCTCTTGTTTCGTAAAATTCTCTAAATTCTTGTATTTTTATATCTAATGTGCCATCTGTATCTATTAAAGGTCTAGTAAGTACTGCTCTTACTTTAAGATTATTTGCAGCTTTCCTAATTTCTTCTGGCATAAAATATTGGTCATTAATGCATGTTGTTCCAGTAGAAATCATTTCTACAAATGAAAGCATGCTTGCATAATAAATATCTTCTTTTTCTAATTTATCTTCTATAGGCCAAATTTTTTCGTGTAACCATTCATACAAACTGCAACCTTCTGTACTTACTCTAAAAATGCTCATTGGTATATGAGCATGCATATTTATTAATCCTGGCATAACTATTTGATTTTTGGCATTAATTACGTAGGCATTCTCATAATCTATATTATTTTCTATTTTTTCAATTTTTCCATTTTGAATTAAAATGTCTTTATTTTCTATAACTACATCATCATTTTTAAAAAGCAATACTTTTCCATTTTTAATTAGCAAATTTTGCATACCAAAATTCACTCCTTTCTTACTTTGCTTTTCGCTCTTTTATTCTACTATTTTTGGCAAAAAAAAACAATGTTTATTTACATTTTTTAATTGCCAACTTTATGTTTTTGTAGTATTATTATTTTAAGAAATATTTTACCTAAGCAAAATTAATAAAGCAGACCTGTCCCTAATTACCCAAAAAGGGAAAAAGGGACTGTCCCCAAAGGAGAATATACATGTTTGAGGAAAAGTTAGATTTTTATAGTCCTATAAATTTAAAGTCATATAATTTAAATCAAAGTATGCGAGATGAGCTAAATATATTAGAGAGAATGGATAGTTTTACTAGAAAGCATAGCGAAAATGTTGCAAATTTATGTTGTAGAATTTGTGAATATTTAAGATGTAAACGTTCTTTTATAATTTACTGTACAATTAGTGCTTATTTACATGATATTGGAAAAATCTTTATTCCACCTGAAATTTTAAATAAACCAAGTAAGTTAACAGATGAAGAATTTGAAATTATGAAAAAGCATACTACTATTGGGTATGATATGTGTATGAAGGATATAAATTTAAGGCCTTATGCTTTAGGTGCTTTAAATCATCATGAAGCTTTAGACGGTAGTGGATATCCAAATGGAATTACTAAAAAAGATATTCCATATGTTGCTCAAATTATTCGTGTAGCAGATGAATATGATGCTATTGTTACAAAAAGGCAATATACAACACATGTTAATATTTCTGAAACTTTAAAAGAGTTAATAAAAGATGCTAGACCAGATCCTAAATTTTTAGCATTAGATCAATTAGCCGAAAAAGAAAAAGATGGAAAAGTTAATGGTACAATTTTAAAAAAATTATTTAAAGTTGTTATTGATGATACTTTATATGAAATTAGTGGTGTTATGGACTATGTAAAATATTTAGAAAGTGAAATTAAGCGTTTAAAAACAATTAAAAGTTACGAAGAAAAAGCTGAAAAATCTCATAAGCAAAAAACTAAAGATTATTATATAGAAGGTATTGAGCTTCTTCTTAAAAGTAAAGACGGAGAAACTAAAGAAAATTATAAGCAAGTTTTAGAAGAATATAAAAATGCTTTAGACATTCGCCAAGGCAGAATAGATAAATTGTACAATGAAATTAGAATTATAAAAAAATTAAGAGTGTAGCCATATAAGGAGAAAAAGGTTGAAAAATAATATAGGAAAAAGTCCATGAAAAAAAGAAGTACTAAAAATAGCACTTTTAGAAAATACTG